>NZ_CP070226.1 GCF_021631985.1 Sandaracinus amylolyticus
TCGAGCGTGCCGCAGGTGTAGCTGTTACCGCGCACGCTGGATGAGGGGCGGTCGAACACGCTGGGTGATGGGCATCGACGAGCGTGAGCGGCGCCCGTCACATTCGTGATGCACCTCAGCGAGCGTGAGCGATGCCCGTCGCGATCGATGATGGGCCTCATGCAGCGTGATCGGCGCCCGTCACGATCGCAACGGCGATGGTGGCCTGGATGGACTGGCGCGGCGAACGCAGCTCGTCGGAGCAACGGGCCGCAGTGGCAGCTCCGGTCATCGCTGCGCCGCCCCGCGCCGCGATCGCTCCGATGAAGCTAGCAACACAGGGCGCGCCGGAACGCGAACGCGAGACGGAGCGCGCATCGAGCGGACCCCCCGCCCGGCCGCCCAGGCTGGAACTCGCGAAACGACCTCTCGACGTCCTGCGAGATGGTCGCCGCCTGCTTGCACCCCGCGGTGGGCGCGACGCTCGGTGATTTCGTGCGGGGCATCGTGGTCCCGGACTTCGACACGATGCGCACGTTCGATCGCGACGACGCATCGAAGCTGCTGACCGCGGTGGCGTTCGCGGGGCTCGGCGGGTTCTGGACGCTCTTCTATTCGTACTGGATGCGCGAGAAGGGCATCGGCATGGCTGGGGGCACCGGCCCTGCCGGCGGCGAGGCGCAGCCCGCGTTGCCCGCGAGCGAGCCGGAGGCACCGGCGCGACTTCGTGCGTGGCACCGATATCTGTCGATCGAGAGCCTGACTGGCATCATCGGCAATCTGTTCACGACGCTCATGTCGTGCCTGCTCGCGTACGCGATCCTGCGTCCTCGCGGGCTGATGCCGGACCAGTTCGACATCGCCGTCGTGCAGAGCGAATTCTTCGCGGCGAGCTGGGGAAACGCGGGTCGTCTGCTCTTTCTGGTGATCGCCGGCGCGTTTCTCGCGGACACCTGGCTCGCGACGGTCGACTCGGTCGCGCATGCATCTCGATGCGGCGAGCGCGCTCTGGCCTCGTTCGCGAAGCAGGATCGGGTTCGGCGGGACCGTCCTCTACTGCGCGGGCCTGGTCGTGCTCAACCACGTCTATCTGCGCGCGCAGATGCCGCGTGAGCTGCGCAGCGGCCCACTCGCGATCGGCGCGATCATCTTCGCGACGCTGGTCTATCTGGTGCTCGCGATCGTGTACCTGCTCGTTCGGTACGAAGTGATCTAGTCGGGATCTCGCGCCGCGCGGCTGCGTACGATGATGCGTCGAGATGCGGCGGGGCGAACAACGAGGACGCGTTTGGCTGGGGCTCGCCATCGCGCTCGCGAGCGCGTGCGGCTCGCCCACGTCGCGATCGCCCGAGCCCGCACCGCCCGAGCCCGCCACGCCGCGCGACGTGCCGGTGCCGATTCCCGCGATGCCGGAGATCGGATGGGCCGAGCTTCCCGCCGATCCTCCGCCTGCCGCGCGGCGCGCGCTGCGCGAGGCGCTCCGAGCGCACGAGCGAGGGGACTACGCGGCCTCCGAGGCGGGCTTCCGCGCGCTCGCCGATGCGCATCCCGACGCGACGATGGCGCGCTTCGATCTCGCGTGCGCGCTCGCGCGTCTCGGGCGGCGCGATGCGGCGGTGGTCGAGCTCGAGGCGTTGCTCTGGCTCGATCATCCGTCGATCGCGCCGCGCCTGGATGGCGATCCCGATCTCGCCGTGATCCGTGAGGACGCTTCCGCGTGGGCGCGGATCGCGAGCGCGCGTGATCGATCCCGCGCCGAGTGGGCCTCCGCGCTCGTTCGTGGCGCCCCGATCACGCACGTCACCGAGACGCGCGCAGCGGGCGCGCACGAGCCGATCCGCCGCACCGCGCAGGCGGGCGTGTGGCTGCACGACGCGCGTCGGTTCGTTCCGATGAGCCCGCGGATTGCGCGCGAGGTGCACGATGGCGACGAGGGCACGCCGCTCGCCGTCGCGGTGCTCGATGCGCCGCGCGCTCGGGTGCTCACGCTGAGCGGCACCGGCGCGTTCTCCGAGGGAGGCGACTACATCTACGACCTCGAGCTCGTGGCGCGCTCGGTGCCCGACGGCGTCGAGCTCGCGCGCGCCCGAGCGCCTCGCCCCGACGCGACGTCGAGCGGCTGGATGCTCCCGCGCGTCCACGCCACCGCGAACGGGCTCGCCCTCGATTGGCTCGATCTCGATCGTGCTCGACGCGTGGCGCGTGGCTTCGGCGAGGGGAGCGCGCTCGACGAGCACGCCGTGCCGCGCATCGAGGCGTCGCAGGATGGCGCGCGCGTGGTCTGGTCGAGCTCGATCGAGGGCGCGACGCTCACCCGGCGCACGCTGCGAATTCCAGCGCGCGAGATCGCGCTCCCCGAAGCGCACCATCCGCGTCTCGACGGACGCGAGCGCGCGCTCACCGTCCTCGCGGCCCCCGACGGCACGCTGTGGATCCTGACCGCGGAGCGCGAGCAGTACGGGATGGACGGCTGGGGCAGCGGCATGGTCGCGCTCTCGCGCGCCGAACGCGACGCGACCAATGCGAGCCTGGTGCTCGCGGCGCGAGGCGCAGGCGCGATGCTCGTCGCGCCCGACGGAGCGCTCTACGCGCAGGTCGGACCTCGCGTCCATCGGATCACCGAGGGCAGTCCGCCGGAACCGCTGCCCGAAGGGCTCGTGCTCGTGCCGAGTCCCTACCGCGACTTCGAGGCGCGGTGATCGAGCCCAGCTGGAGTGCTCGTCGGCGCAGGGCCCGCACGGGAGCGTGCGGAGCACGTGGACGGGAGGGCCCTGAGCGGGCGAGCCGATTTTGGACACTCGCTCAGCTCGCGCGTCGCTGCGCCGTGACCTCGGTGATCGGGCGCGGCGGGCGGCTCGGGGGCAGCTTCCTCACGCGCTCCGCGAGCGGATAGAACCACTCGTCGAGGAACGAGTTCAGGAAGACGCGGTCGGGATCGATCTGCTCGCGGATCCTCTCGCTCACCGACGGCGAGCCGCGGTGATGCCACGCCGAGCCCCGGACGCGAGCGGCGCGGCGCGTCCGGGGCCACGCCGCAGCGCACACGAGCTAGGCTTGCCGGCCCCGATGGCAAAGCCCAAGACCGAGCCCCGACGCGAAGGCCCCGGCCGCCCCGCCCGCACCGCGGGGCAGACCGGCCCTGCGACAGTTGACATAATTCGCGACCCATCACCCGGCGTAATCCGCATAAATCTTTGGCGAAATTCGGGCTCAGTTGACATAATTTTCATTCTGCGAAGTTTGCTCGACTCGCCTGAACACGTCGCGGCCGTAGCAGATCCGTTCGCCGGCTGGAACGTCAGTAATCGCCGGATCGAGGGGGGCGCCGACACACGACTGCGAACAGAACGATGCTCGCTCCGTAGACGAGCAGCGAGATGGGCACCGCGCATGCGGTCGCGTTCATGGCCTCCGACAGGCCATGAGCGAGCAAGGTCGCGCGCGATGCGGTGTCGCTCGTCGTCATTCCGCGGAACACCATCAACAAGCTGCTGATCCTCCCGTGCGAGCGCCGCAGGCCGCCCAGTAATCGCGACGCCACCGATTTTGTAGAGCTGCGCGGCGCACGTCGCTCGCACGAGATGCGCAACTCGTAGACCGCGCGCCAACAGTGTTGAGTGATCGTCTCATCGCTTCCCGGTTGCCGCGCGAAGCGCGCGGGCATGCCTGCGCGCGCGAGTAGGCGGCTCTCCGCAGCACCGCTTCACGGCGGCCGAGCTTAGCGCGCCGGCGAGAGCGCCAGGGTCGAGTGCCCGTCGCGGTGATGTCGGGAACGATCGCTGCAATGCGCGCCAGCATCCATGTCGAGTAGTCAACCTCGGGGCGCGCGTTCCCGTGTCGACAGTTCGTTCGTCGTCGCTGCGCTTCTCGCGATCACGTTCCTCCTCACCTCATGCTCGCCCTCGCGTACGGCGCTCCGGCTCGTCATCGACTCCACGACGCTCGCGGTACCCGAGGACGTCGACTTCCTCGAGATCGAAGTGGTCGGGCTGGAAGGGGGGAACCAGGTCCGCCGGGACGTGCAGCTGACGCGCTTGCCGCAGACGTTGGACATCCGCGCGGGCGAGGTCGAGAACGGAGCGGTGCGGGTCACCATCACCGCCCTACGCGACGGCGCATTCGTCGTGCGCCGAGTGGTACGCGCGCGCTTCATGCCTGGCGCGGTGCAGCAGGTTCCGGTGGTGCTGTTCTCGGTGTGTCGCGGGATCGAGTGCGACGTCGGGATCGACTGCATGGACGGCGTGTGCCAGACGCCGCTCCGCGAGGAGTGCGTCGAAGATAGCGACTGCGACGACGGGGTCGCATGCACTCACGACTGGTGCGACGACACTGACGACCGGTGCAGTCACGAGGCCGATTCCTCGGTCTGCGTCGCAGGCGCGGAGTGTCATCCGATCGACGGGTGTCGGGCTCGCGAATGCGCGTCCGACGACGAGTGCGTCGACGACCACCCTTGCGACGGCGCGGAGCGATGTGTCGGCTCGGCATGCGTCATCGGCGAGCGCACGTCGTGCCGCGACGGCGACCCGTGCACTACCGATCGTTGCCTGAACAGCCTTGGCGGCGGCTGCGTGTACAGCACACGAGACCGCGACGACGACGACCACGCAGACGCGTCGTGTGAGCCCCTGGACGAGCTCCTGCACGCGGGCGACGACTGCGACGACACCAACCCGAACGTACACCCCGACTCGCTCGAGACGTGCAATGGCATCGACGACGACTGCGACGACGGGATCGACAACCACGCCGGGTCGGAGTGCGTCGATGGGAGCAGCCGATCGTGCGCGACGATGTGCGACCCGATCGAGTCCACCAGCGGAATGCAGGACTGCGTCGGATGCCGATGGGCCGAGTGCGTCCCTCCACTCGAGACGTGCAACGACGCCGACGACGACTGCGACTCGAGGTTCGACGAGGGGGATGGACGCACGTGTCGTGCGGGCACCACGGGCACGTGCAGGACTGATTGCGACACCGAGGGCACGCAGGCGTGCTCCACCGAGCGCTGCGTTTGGGAACCGACTTGCACTCCGCCCAACGAAGTGTGCAACGGAAGCGACGAGGACTGCGACGATTCGGCGGATGAGGGCGTCGGCGATGGCTGTGTCCAAAACACGTCGACGCAGTCGTGCACGACGTTGTGCAACTCGACCGGAACGTGGACCTGCGGTCGGGACTGCCGCTGGCCGACGTCCGCCGCGGACTGCGTCGTGCCCGACGAGACCTGCAACGGATTCGACGACGATTGTGACGACGCGGCTGACGAGGGGTGTCCGAGCTGCATCGGGTGCACTGGTGCGTTCCCGGTGAGCAACGGTGGAGACATCAGCCACTGGGGCGGACGCTACGGCCGCCCGGTGCAAGGCACTTCGGCCCACCGCCCCCGCAGCTGCGGCAAGACGGGCGCTGGGGACGGCCCCGAGGCGGTCTTGACGCTCACACTCGACGAGACGTCGGACGTGTTCATCACGACGCACCAGGCGATCGCGATGGGGATCGATACCGTCGTGTACGTCCGGGAATGCGCGTGCGGCGGCACCGAGATCGCGTGCAACGACGACGCCGGAGGGTTCCCGACGTCCGCTCTGACCCTGACAAATCGGCCGCGCGGGACCTATCACATCTTCGTCGACACTCCGGCGGGCACGAACGCGACGATTCCCATCGATGTCTACGTGAGCGCTCCGAGTGCGGCCTCGGATGGCTGCGGAAACCCCACGTACGTCCCCCTCGGCGCGAGCGTCTCGGGCACGACCGTAGGGTTCACCCACGACTACGACGTCGTCAATGTCGGCTTGGACAACGAGCCGCATCTCTGCCCGTACCCGCAGCTCGGGAACGGCGCCGATCGCGTGTTCTACGTCGTCGTGCCGGAGGCTCGCGTGCTGACGGCGAGCGAGTGCAATACCCAGACGCTCTACGACTCGATGTTGTACGTCCGATCGGTCTGCGAGAGCGATCTCGGAACGAGTCAGCTGGCGTGTGGCGACGACTCGTGCGAGCCGGGCAGTTCGGGCTGTGCGTGGTATCGGCCGCGGGCCAGCGTGATGGTCCAGCCCGGCGTGTACTACGTGTTCGTCGACACGGGACAGATCTCGACCTGTCAATCGGGAGCGTTCCGGCTCGACATCGCACCGTGAGGCCGCGTGCGGGAGCGCCCGCATCGGTGCAGCGTCCGTAACTGCGATCTCCGTCGCGACCACACGGGTCGACTGGGGGCACTTCGGCAAAGCTGCGCATCGGTCACGCGGAGCGCCCGCTCGTGTGCTTCGTGCTCGTGCTCTCGCACTCGCGAGCGATGTACGCGCGCCTCACGCTCGACCAGTCGACGGAGTCGCTGCTGCGCTGCCACGTGAGCGATTCGAAGCGCTCGGCAGCGTCCCGCGCTCGGTGCTCTCCGACAACATGAAGACCGTCGTCATTCGAGCGCGACGGCGAGCACGTCCGCTATCACCCGCCCCTGCTCGAGGTCTGCGGCACTACCACTTCGCGCCGCGGCTCTGCGCTCCGCCAGCGAGAAGGGCAAGTCGAGCGCGCGATCCAGTACCTGCGTCACCCCTTCTTCGCCGCGCGGCGCTTCCACGCATCGACGACCTCAACGCGCAGCTCGCGCACTGGATCGACGACATCGCGCATCGTCGCGCGGTGCCCGGAGATCCTCGGGCGCTCTGTCTTCGACGCGCTCGAGGCAGAACGCTCGGCGCTGCTGTTACCGGCGCATCGCATCGAGACCGACCTCGTGGTCCCCATCGCGAGCGGCAAGCGCCCGTACGTCCGCTTCGACACGAACGACTACTCCATCCCGCACGAGCTCGTGGGCCAGCCCCTCACGCTCGTCGCCTCGGACCTCGAGGTGCGTGTGCTCGATGGCTGCGCGAGGTCGCGCGTCATCCGTGCAGCTACGACCGCAAGCAGACCATCGAGCATCGCGAGCACCTCGACGAGCTCGCCACCCAGAAGCGCGCCGCGCGCGAGCTGCGCGGCCGCGATCTCGTGCGTCGAAGCTGCCCGTCGACCGACTCACTGCTCGGCGAGATCGTGCCGCCGCGCATCCGTCCGAGCGACACGACGCGGATCGTTCGCAGCACGAGCACCGCCAGCGCCGGATCGCCTCGGCCGACGCACGTGACGACTAACGGCGAGAGCCCCGCGCCGACGCGCTCAGCGCGAGCGGCGCACAGGCACAGGACCGCCCCGCAGCAGTCGGCACTGACGCGTTCATCCCTGCGCGCCGGCGCCGCGCGCGTCCCAGGGTGCGCGGCGGACGCCCGGATACGTCACTCCGCCGTTTGCCAACATTTAGCTTGAGCGCTAAATGTTGGCAAATGGTGACACCCCGCGAGACGCACGACACCGTGATCTGCACCTATCGGCCGAAGCCGGAAAGAGAGGCCGAGTTCCGCAGGCTCCTCGAGCGCCACTGGCCGGCGCTCCGCGAACTGGGGCTGGTAAGACCGAGTGCTCCGCTCCACTTCCGCGGCGAGGAGGAAGGCCGTCCCTTCTACGTCGAGATCTTCGAGTGGCGCGACGCCGACGCGGTCGAGGCGGCGCACCAGAGCCCGGAGATCATGCGCCTCTGGGAGCCGATGGAAACGCTCTGCGAGGAGCGCGACGGCCGTCCCGCGATGTCGTTTCCCCACGTCGAGCGGCTCGCGCTCGTGCGATGATGCTCGAGCGATCCGCGCGCGCGAAGCGAACGACGGTGGCCGGGGCACCGAAGGGCGCGCGCTCCGAAGCGGAGCTCCGCCTCGAGGAGCTCGATCGCGTGATGACCGCGCTCGCGCACGCCGCGCGTCGGCACGTGCTCCTCGTGCTCCGCTTCCGCGGCGGGAGCATGACCGCGGGCGAGATCGCCTCGCGCTTTGAGTGCAGCTGGCCGACGACGACGCGCCACCTCGGCGTGCTCGTCGACGCGGGCCTCGTTCGCGTGAGGAAGCGAGGGCGCGAGCGCATCTATGAGCTCGACGCCCCAGCGCTCGATCGCGTCGTCCGCGGGTTCCTGCGCTGGTTTCGCGACGAAGCGGCGTCGGCACCCGGATGACGCACGCGCACGTCGCTTCCGATCTGCGCTCCCTCGGGCTGCCCAGGATCGCGACGAACCGTGTCGATGGATCCAAGCCTGCCAGGGTCCGATGATGATAGCTACGTGATTGCCGGTAGGAGGGGTCTGATGACGACGAAGTTTGACGTCCGTGTGGATGCCTCGCGTCGCGTGGTGTTCGTCCGCTTGACCGGACTACTGAATGAGCAGGACCTCCACGCGATGGCGCGTGCGGGGCGCGCCGCGCATGACTCCTTCGCCGGCCGGCGACATTTCGCGGTTGCTGACATGCGAGGGATGAAGACCGTGCAGCCTGCGCTCGCCGAAATCCTCGGCGATGCGATCCGCTACGGACGTCAGCGCGGAGTGGTGCTCTGCGCGCACGTCTCGGACGACACCGTACAGCGGCTTCAGGCTGCCCGCGTCGCACGGAAGTACTCGGTCGACGACGACGTCACGGTCGAGGTCGTTTCGCTCGAAGAGGCGAATCGGGTCATCGCGTCCTACAGCAAACATCTCGACGATCCGCGATACCCGAGTTCGATCCGCGCGGCGATTCCTGCCCGGTGATCGGGCGGAGTCGCGTCCATCGCGCAGGCGAGACACAGCGGGGGAGCAGTCCGGTCAGATCCATGGCCGAATGGTGGATTTCACCAACCGTTCGGACCAGGAGCGCTTCATCCGCGAGATGTTGGAACAGCAGCAGCGGCGGAGTATGCAAGCCATCTATGGATCGCCTCACTTCAACCCGCATGCCTTGTAAACGAGTGTGCATGTCTCCGGTCCGGATCTCGCGCAGAGCTTCTTCCGATGCTTTGCTCGCCGTCGCGCATCACGGTCAGTGCATCTCACGCCGACGCGCTCAGCGCTCGGAGGGCAGGAGAGCCGCCATGTCACGTCGTTGGTCCTTCCTGTTCTTTTCGGCCGCGCTGTCTGCTTGCTCGCCCACCGCCGACACCGGGACGCCGCTCGATGCCGCCACGCCGATCGACACGGGCACGTCCGTCGATGCGGCGACTCCGATCGACGGCAACGCGCCGCTCGATGCCGCCACGCCGACCGACACGGGCACGTCCGTCGATGCGGCGACTCCGATCGACGGCAACGCGCCGCTCGATGCCGCGGACGCGCATGTCGACCCCATCGACGGCGGGCCCGCGCGCGCGCAGCTCGCGATCGTCTCGACGTACCTCGGCGGCACGTTCAGCTATCGCGTGCTCGCGGACGGCGCGCTCGAGGCCGTGTCGGCGACGGCGCTCGATGCGGGCGCTCACTTCTACGGCCTCGCCGTGCACCCGTCGGGCGGCTTCGCCTATGCGTTCGATCTCGATGCGGGCGACATCGTCGGCTACGCCATCGCATCCGACGGCACGCTCACGCACCTCGCGAGCTCGCCGGTGCACGTCGGCGGTCATCCGATCGCGGGCATCGTCGATCCCAGCGGCGGCTTTCTCTACGTCGGCTTCGACGACGGATCCACGATCCGCATGTTGCCCATCGACGCGGCGGGCGCCCTCGATCTCGCGGCGGCCGTCACGACGACCGTCGACGGCTCGGTCTCGTCGTTCGCGATGGACGCGTCGGGTCACTTCTTGTTCGTGGCGTACGGCGCGGGCATCGGCGTATTCGCGCGCGACGCCGCGGGCACGTTGAGTCCGATCGGACGAGCGACGGCGACGACGACGGTCTTCGGCGGCAGTCTCGCGCTCGACGCGAGCGCCGCGCATCTGTTCAATGCGCACTTCGCGGTGCGTGGATTCACGGTTGCCGCGAGCGGCACGCTCACCGATGTCGCGAGCCACGCGCTCTCGACCGACGTGGGATCGGACTCGCACGCGCGCAGCATCGTGACCGATCCGAGTGGGCACTTCCTGTACGGCATCAACATGGCCAACGGCCACGTGAACGCGTGGTCGATCGAGGCCGCGACGGGCCTCCTCACCATGATCGACTCCGAGACGACGGTGTCGCCCTGCTCCATCGCCGTCGCGCCCGACGGCCGCTTCATCTACGTGGCCGACGACCTTGGCACGATCACCGTACTCGCGCGCGACGCCGAGGGACGCCTCGCGCCCACCGGCGGTACGGCCCCGATCAACGGCCTGCAGCCACAGATCGTGGTGATCGACGCCCCCTGAGCGGGCCGCGCCTCACAGAATCCGAAGCGTTCTGGGCCGAACAACACATGTCGCCAACGCGATGCTCACGGGCAATCTCGGCGGGCACACGATCGACTGTTGTTCGCTCATGCGTCGTCGACAACGCCACGAATCGTGAGCTCACGAGCGAGCTTGGCGGACACGTTCGAACGAACACCGTGAGGTGGACGTACGTGAGCCAAGCAAGCTGGAAGCGCGTCGCGCGCATGACGGACCTGCCCGCTCGAGTTCTTGGGGATTACTAACACACAGGACCTGAGATCGCTCCAGCGCAGCTCCGGCGACGCCCTCCCCTGGGCGCCGCTGTTCGACTCGGCGCCAGACAGACGAACGCGCGCAGACCCGATACGACTACAGGCCTATAGACCAATAGGTCTATGGGCCACCTGGCCGATAGCGCGAGATCGCGACCGGCTGCGATCGCCGCATCGCAGCGGATGGTCTCACCGTCCATCGCGATCAGCGCTCGATATCCATCAACCGACGTGCTCGCTAACACCCTCGACGCAAGGGGAGCGCGCCCGAGCACATCGACATACGCAGCGTCGGTAACAGCCCAACGGACGTCGCTGCGGTACCGACACACCACTCGAGGTGATCCATGCGCGATCGGACCGTGACGCTTGCCCTCGTGCTGTGCTTCGTGCTCGGTGCATGCGCAGGCCCGACCGATGTACCCGACGCATCGCAACCGGCGATCGACGCCGCGCGACCGGCGAGTGACGCCAGCACGCCCGACGCCAGCGCGCCCACCTCCGATGCCAGCGCGCCCATACCCGACGCCGCCGTCGCGGATGCCGGCCCGTCGCGGCCCGACGCCGACGTCTCCGGACTGCGCACCGTCGAAGAGTGGCAGGCTCTCTTCGATGCCGCGAGCGAGCGCGAGCACGCGCGCTACCTCCCACTCAGCACGTCGGCGAACAGCTGGGACTACTACAATCTCGCATACTCGATCGATGGGCTGACCGCGATGTTTCGCGCCACCGGCGAGCGCGCGTATCTCGACCGCGCGCTCGAGTACGTCGAGAACGTGGTCGCGGATGCGGTGCTTTCGTCGACGCTCCCCGACAGCCAGTTCCGAGACCGATTCCTCGGGTGGCCCGCGTTCGACATCCCGAACGGCGGCGAGGATCTCGCAGGTGGCGAGTACGCGCTTTTCGAGAGTTACTGCTTCCGCTACGCGGCGCGCATGCTGCGCGCGATGCGCGACGATCCGTCGGTGTTCGCCGATCCCGCCTACCGCGCGCGCTACGACGCGCTCCTCGCGTTCATGCGCGAGCACATATTCGAGAAGTGGATGACGCGCGGCGCGAACGCGCACGTGTACCGATCGCGCACTCATATGGCATCCCACTGGGCGTACATCGCGCTCGAACTCGCGGCGCTCACCGATGACCCCGCGCAGCGCGCGCGGTATCGCACGGTGGTCGATGCGATCGATCGCGACCTGCCCAACGCGGACTCGTCACTGCGAGGCCAGATGCGCCCGCATCCCCGCGCACCGGGCGCGTACTTCTGGAACGCGGAGTGGGGTATGTTCGGCCCGCCCGGACAGGACGTCGCGCACGGCAACGGCGTGATCGCCTATCTCGCCGAAGCGCACGACGACGGCCGCGAATGGACCGACGACGACATGCGCGCGCTCGTGACGTTGCTGCTCGACGTGCTCTGGCAGCCGAGCACCTCGGGCGCTCCATACCCGGAATTCGTCGATGGCAGTGGCCACGGGTATGGCTGGTTCAGCGATGGATTCTGTAAGCTCGGACGCTACGACGTGCGCGTGCAGCGACGAATCGAGACGCACGACGTGGGTCGCGGCTGGCAGCTCTACGGCAACGCGGCGCTCAACGCGCATCTGCTCGGCGTGCACTGAGCCGAGATCGACCTGCCGCTCTCGACGGTGCATCGCCTCCTCGCACATCGTGGTCTGACGAAGAAGCGAAAGGACGAGGCCGGGCGGCGCTTCGCAGACGAAGAGGTGAACGGGCTCTTGATCGTCGACGTCGAGGGCGGCGCGCAGGGGCTACGACATGCTCATCGTGAGCGTGTTCGTGCTCTTCGGCGGCAACCATGGCTCGAGATCGACGTCGGGGGACGCGCCACGCTCAAAGAGCTGCTGCTCTAGTGTCGCGACCGTGACGCGGTGATCACGTCGGCCCTTGCGTCGCGATCAGAACGTTCCTGAGACTATGAGAGAGGTGTCGCCCCACCCGATGCGGACGGTCGTACGCGGGCGTGCTGTCGCGTCGAGCGCGATCACGGTGATGAATCCGAGCACGGCGATCCCGGCGACGACGAAGCCGGCCGCGCTCACGGCGTAGAAGCTCTCCCGCTCCGCAAGCACCGCGTTGCAGCCCATGACGCCGGGGGTCCCGCAGAACTCGTCGTACGTACGCGTGCGTTCGTCCGCGGCGACGACGAAACCGATCCCGAGGCCGAGTCCGATCGCCGACACCGCCGCGCTGGTCACGTACCAAGGCATCCAGTCGAATTCCGTGAGCGGCGGACGCATCGCGGCTGCGCCGTCATCCTGATGCGCTTCGAGCGGCGCGGTCTCCACCGCCGTATCGACGACGCGAGCGATCACTGCAGACAGCCGAACCGTCGCGGTCGCAGAATCCGAAGAAAGCGAGACACTCGCGCTCGCGAGTACGGAGCCGTCCGCGGCGCGCGCGTCGACGCGATGCTCCCCGAGGGGGAGCCGCACGGGGCGCGAACGGGGCAGCGCGCCAAAATCGAGCTCATCGACGAAGAGATGCCCGCCAGCGTCCTGCTCGACCTCGACCACGAGCGTGCCCGGCTGGAGGTTCAGCGCAATGCGTCGCCGCGTGCGCGCGTCCAGCGCCTCGAGCGGGTTCACGGCGAGATAAGCGTCGTAGCTCTGGGCCGAGCGGAGCACCTCGCCCATCAACATCAGGGCCGCGCCGCGCTCCGCGAGCGCGCTCGCATCGCCGAGCTCGCATTGATGGTCGAAGTGAGCGAGCGCCTGCTCGGCGAGCTCGCGAGCGCGATCGGGGTGTTGCTGTGCCTCGCGGAGCGCAGTTTGGATCAGCGCATTGCCCGCCTCGAACGCCTCGCTCGCGCCTTCTGCATCGTCTCCGTCGCAGGCGGGCATCGACTGCGCGCGCACCACGCTCGGGGAGCCCGCGACAAGCGCCAACACGAGGGTCAGGGAAGCGAGCACGTCCATCATTCGATGCACGGGATTCCCACCGCGGCGCCACACGGTTGATCGTGCTCGCTGTCGCGAGCAGGACGCGCCGACGGCGCGTGTTGCACGCCGCCGGCGCCGGGCATCCCGCGCGCCGGCGTAGCGGCATCGCTCGGCGCCGTCCGTGCGGTCGGTCGGGGCGAGCTCGAGGTTGCGGTCGCGCCCATGCCCGCGACCGGAGTCGAATCCACGGTCGATCGTGGCGGGATGACCGTGGGATCGGCGAGCGTCGAACTCAGTCCGCGCGGGGCAGCCTGCGTCGGGGAAGCCGCGGTGGTGCTCGGAGTCGATGCGACGACGGTGGGCGGGACGGCCGCACTCGCCGTGACGGTCGATGTCGCCTGCGCGTTCGGCTCGATCGGCGGGGTTGCCGCGGGGCTCGGTGCTGCGGGCGCGGTGCTGGTCGGCACGCTTGTCGCCGCGCCGTGCTCGGCGGAACCCGCGGGGGCCGACGGTACAGCGATCAGCGGTCCTTGCGCAGACTCCGACACGCGGGCTCGGGTCCAGAGCGCGCGCGTCGCCGGCGACACGAGCACTGCGACGAGCGTCGCGGCGACGATGACCGCGAGGATCGTGCGAACGCTACGGACGCGAGGCGCGGGCACTGCGGCGGGCGGTGCTGCGAAGGGAATGTCTGGGAGCGGCGCAGGCGCCGACCCCGACGGGGATGCGAGCGGCGCGGGAGGTCCGGCCACGCCAGCGACGGACGCGCCGATGGCAGCCGATGCTGTCGGCGCCGGTAGGCTCAGCGATGCCGGCGTGCTCGGAGGGGGAGGTGCGAGAGCGGGCGCCGCGCTGACGACTCGCGGAGTGTGCACGGCCGTCGGCGTCAGGGCGTCGGATGGCCTCGTGGAGGGAGTTGCGACCCTCGTCGCCATCGAGGACGATCGTACAGCGCGGATCGGCGTTGCGAGCGTCGCCTTCGTTCCCGGACCAACAGCGCGCGCGGGTGCGCTGCACGCCGCACTCAGCGCCGCGCTGAAGTCGGCGATCGTCGGATATCGCTGCTCGCGATCGAGTGCCAGCGCGCGGACGACGACCGCCTCCAGCTCCGGCGGGAGATCCTGTACCCGAAAGCTCGGCGCAACGCCGGGCACGCCACGCAGCATCTTCACCATGGCGCTGGACGTGTCGTCGTCCTCGTAGGGGCAGGCACCCGTCAGCATCTCGTACGCGACCACCCCGAGTGCGTATTGGTCGGCGCGCCCGTCGATGTCCTTGCGCCCCTCGACCTGCTCGAGCGCCATGTAGGATAGCGTGCCCACGAGGACGCCTGTCTGCGTGTGCTCGGTGTGTCGGACGTCTCGCGCGGTGCCGAGATCGATCACCTTTGGGATCTCGAGCGCACCGGAGCGCTGCAGGAAGATGTTCGACGGTTTGAGATCGCGGTGCACGATGCCGCGGTCGTGGAGGAGCTGCACAGCCTCACACACAGGAGAGAGGACTGCCGCGACTTCTGCCGCCGGGAGCTGCCTCGCGCGCGCCAATCTCTGGCTGAGCGGCTCGCCCTCGAGGAGCTCCATCGGTAGATAGATAGTGTCCTTGTCGATGCCGGGCTCCAGGGTCTCGACGAGGTTTGGGTGCCGAAGCTGAGATGCGATCGACGCCTCGCGTACGAACCGCTCGACGAAGTCGCGATCGCTCGCGAACGCCGCACGGACCACTTTGACCGCGCGGAACTGACCAGTGACGCGGTTGCAAGCACGGAAGACGGATCCCATCCCGCCTTCCGCAAGCAGCGAATCGACGACGTAGGGACCGATCGTGTCGCCCGGCTTCACAGGCACGACGCGCCCGTGGTCACGCAGTAGGGGACAGCGTCCTCGCAGCAGCGACCGGAGCACGAGTTGCCGCACGAGCCGCAGTTCGTGCGCGAGACCATGCTGACGCAGGCACCGCCGCAGCAGATGCCGAAGTCGCCATCGCACAGGGTGTCGTCCGCGACGGCCGGATGGGCGCAGGCCCCCGCGCCGTCGCAGCGGTCGAGCGTGCACTCGTTGGAGTCCGCAGGGCACGGGTCCCCAGCGGGCCTCGGCGGATGTGAGCAGGCGCCCGCGCCGTCGCAAACGTCGTTCGTGCAAGGATTGAGGTCGTCGGTGCACGACCTGCCCACCCCAACCAAGACGTCGTCGGGACAGTCCGAGCCGGTTCCGTCGCAGAGCTCCGCGATGTCACACACGCCCGCAGCGGCGCGGCACTCGGTCCCCGCGTCCTGCGGGACGTACGAGCAGGTGCCGCCGGTGCACAGTCCGCGCAAGCACGCGTGCGTCGACCGACAATCAGCTTCGCTGACGCACGACGGTCCCGCGTCGTGCACCATGCTCGCGGCGTCGTGTCGGCCCCCATCGCTCTCGGGTTCCTGCGCGTCCGCCTGCGCGTCGACCAAGCGACCTCCGTCCGAGCCGATGCTGGCGTCAATTGAGCCCCCGCTGTCGGCGGGCAGCGTGGGTCGCGTGCACGCAACGCACGCGACAAGCAGGAAGCCGATGCTGATGCGGTGTGCCATGCTCCGATCCGATCGCTCGTAAATGACGCGGCGGATGCAATCTGACCCGCCCTGGCGTGGCGGCTTGAACGAATCGACACATCCGATCGCGCCATCGGAGTGTCGTACCTGGATGACCGGTCCATCTGCGCGTGCGTGTCGCGCCCCTCTGACCGAACGAGTCAAAGCGACCTATCCCGCAAGCGGCGCACGTGCAGCATCGGGTTGTCCAAGCGGCAGCGCCATGGAGGTCGGCGGGCACGAAGCGAGTAGGACGAGCGCGTTGTCGTTGGACGCCTGTCGTCCAGCCGACCGACGCGACGCGCGAAGATGTTGATGAGGGACCGCGAGGTCGAGCCAGCCTCGGCAGTCACAACGAACGTGCGACCCACGCCCTCGTTCGGCGCGCTCCGTCTCGAAGTTCCTCGCGAGTAAGCTCGCGACGATCCCATCGCCGCCGTGGTCCTTTCGGTTGACCGAATATGCTCGCCTTGTCGCTGTAGAATGCGACCGGACGCCGTGGCGCTCGAGGCGAAATAGTCGAACGTCGATTCGCCCGCGCAGAAGCACGGTTCCATGAGCTCGCCGGTCGCGTCGTCCACGAAGACGAGCAGCGTGCAGCGGAGCGTGATCCTCGAACGACTCGTGGTCGCAGCCATCGACTTGAACAGGTGCGCGTCGAAGAACGTCTGCGCGCCACGGATCGGGCGCAGCATGCGCGGGTCGCCGCGACGTGCCACGCGCGTTCGACTCATCAGCGCTCGATGTCGGTGCACGCCGGCGGCGAAGCGCGTATGCGCGCGCCAACGTCTCCGACCTCGTACGCAAGTGCGAGTCGGTCAACTTCGTCCTGCGTGAAGCACTCGGCCATGAGGTGCTCATTCACGCATGCGTCGACGGTCTCGCGCCGCACGACATCAGTCCAGATCGTCTCCTGTCCGGCCGAGCATGACTCCGCGTCGTCGTCGGTCGCGGGACGAATCGTGCCGACGCAGTCACCCGACTCGCCGCATTCGACCCCGACGATCCCGCACGAGACTATCCATGCGCAGAGTGCGCCGGCGATCTCCGCGGCTGCGATCTCCGGTGTTGCTCCGACCGTCTGCACACGCGGTTCGGATGGCGTCCCACAGGACGCGAGCACCGCGACGATTCCGACCGCCGCGCCCGTTCGTACGCTCGAATACAGCATCGATTTGCCCCAGTCCTTTCGTGTCGTGGGTCTCGTCGTCGACTCGCTCAGTGCGACTCGAGCGCGTCGAGCAGCGCGTGCGCTTCGCGCTGACGCACGCCTCCGTGCGCGCCTTCTGCAAACGGCGTGAGTGCTTCGATCACCCGCTCGCGCTCGCCCACTCTCAGCAAGCAGAGCGCTCGATTCCACTCGGCCTCGGGGACGAAGCGTCCGGCGGGGAACTCGGCGAGATAGCGCTCCCACGCGCGAAGCGCGAGCCGCGGGTCGGCACCCTCGAAATGCAGCGCGTGCGCGGCAGCGAACGTCTGGCGGTCGCGCGTATCGAGCTCGGTCTCGCGATCGGCGGCGGGAACCTCCGGCTCGCGCGGGCGGACCGACGCGGATCGATCCCTCGCCCTTGACCGCGGCGCATCGTCGCGCAGGACGGGTGCGATCACATCGGCCGCGCTCCTCGACCCCGACACCGCGATCCTCTGCGGCCGATGCGTCGCCGACGAAGCGCCGTGCGAAGCGGCGAAGCTCGGCGTGATGACGGTCGTAGACCTCGGCCAGTGCAGAGCGCTCACCCGCCGCGAGCCGCGCGATCAGATCGAGCGGGTCGGCATCGTCG
The DNA here is from genome assembly GCF_021631985.1 of Sandaracinus amylolyticus. Lineage (GTDB taxonomy): Bacteria > Myxococcota_A > Polyangia > Polyangiales > Sandaracinaceae > Sandaracinus > Sandaracinus amylolyticus_A. Next base: position 17,681 of record NZ_CP070226.1, read on the forward strand.
GTCTCGTCGCGCAACACGGCCTCGTGCTCTCGCGCGCTCATCAGAACGTCCAGCCGATCGAGAGCGCGGCGCTGCCCACGGTCGTCCCTTGCGGAAGCGAGATGCTGCCCATCAGGAACGCGTCGGTCAGGACGACGTGCATCGCGAGCTCGAGCCCGATGAAGAACGAGTTGCTGGCATAGAGTCTCGCGCCCGCGGCGAGGTAGGCTGCGACCTGAAAATGCCCCTCGTCGTACGCGGTCTGGGATCGTCCTTGCAGCGCGACCCCGACCTGGCCGTAGAGCTCGATGCGTGGATCGATGAAGCCATGCAGCTCCAGGTAGGGCGTGCCGCTCGCGGCGATCGCGAAGTCGCTGCTCGAGAGATTGCCGCCGAAGCCGAGATCCGTGATCCCGACCGCCACCAGGGTTCCGATGTCGAAGCCGAACTCGGCACCGAATACGAAGAACGGATCGGCCGTCTCCTCGGTCGCATGACCGCCCACACGCGCGCTCAGCGAAAAGCGGATACTCCGTTCTTCGGGCAACCGAGACGTGTGCCGAGCCGCGCGCGCGTACTCCTCGGCGAGCGTGGGTGACGCGAGCGCGGAGGTGGCGGGCGACGTCGGCCGATCCAGGTCTTCGGCCCCATCCGGGCTCGGCTCCGCCGGCGCGCGGGTGATCAGCATCGAGAGGAGCTCCGCCGATTCGTCGCGCACGAGGTTCGCGCCGAGGAGCACGAGGATGCGTGTCGCTTCCGATCGATCGTCCGGGATCGAGATGACGCGTCGACGCGTCGCGTTCTCGGTCTCGACCTCGACTTCCGCGCTGCCGTCGACCGCCACCCGAACGCGCAGGATCACGATCGGCGCGGCCGAAGCCTCCAACGCGAGCGGGACGCCGAGATCGATGGAGATGCCATCGCGCAGCGCGCTCGGGTCGACGCGCCCGTGCGGGTCTTCGACGATCACCTCGATCGTGCCGGTCGTCTTCCGCGGTCGCATGCGCTGGAACGATGGCCGCGCCCGCGATCGCGAGCACGAGCACGAGCGCGGCGCCCCGGAAGCGCTCTACCGTGTTCATTGCACGTCTGTACCCGCAGCCGCCTCGAACGTTCCCGCAGATCGTTTCTCAACAGCCCGGAGTCGCGCGTCACGCGCCGGCGCGCATGCATTTGCGTGCCGACAGTGATGAACCCAGACGCGATCGTCTGCCGTGATCGGCCGACGCACGCAGCAGGACGATACCCGGTGCTCGCTCGCGTCGACGATGGGCCATCGTCGACGTGACAGGAGTCGCGCACACTCAGTGACGCCCATCGTCGATGTGACGCGCGCCGCTCACGCTCGCTGATGGCCGTCGTCGGCGTGATGGGCGCCGTTCAAGCTCGTTGATGTCCATCATCCAGCGTGTTCGACGCTCCTCGTCCAGCGCGCGCGGTAACACTGCACGGCTTCATCCGCGGCGCGCGACCTGTCTCTTAGCCACACGGAACGTCAGTGAGTGCGATCGGCCGCGGCCGGGCATCGACGGATTGGCGACGGTGTCGACCGGAACACAGCACCTGGAGCGCTCGCGGCAACCGACGACGTGCGTCCTGTCCGGGGTTCCTCTGGGAATGGAGCGACGCGCGCTCAATGCAGAGGTGGCGCGCTGGTTGCTTTGTTCGGAGCGTTGCGAGACGGAACGATGCGGCGCGGCCGTCGACTGTGAAGACGTGGATTTCGAATCGTGCGATGAAGATTGGCGCTGACCTCCAATCTCAACTGGCTCTCGTCGTCGCATCGTGAGCAGCGCCTTGTGGTTCGAGATCGGGGTCGGGTCGCCCGAGCCGCTGATCCGTCGTCGCGTATGTCGAAGGGGGGAAATGGGCGACTACAGCGACTCGGTCCTCGACCGACGTGAACTCTCCGAGCACACGCAGCCGGAGGACGCATTTTGCTCGATCAAGATCTCGCACCGGCGGAAGCGGCCGAGTCGGGACGGCCTCGGGGCTGTCGTCGCTGGCCGCTACGTCATCCTCGATGTCATCGGGCGCGGGGGCATGGGCATCGTGTATCGCGCGCGTGATCTGAAGACGGATCGCATCGTCGCGCTCAAGGCACCGCGGTACGAACGCGCCCGTCACGGAACGGACTTCGCGCAGAGGCTCATCTGCGAAGCGCGCGCGCTCGCGCGCGTGGTCGACCCGAACGTCGTTCGCGTGCTCGATCTCGTGTTCGAGGACGCGCAGCAGCGGAGGCCGGTGGTCGTCCTCGAGTGGATCGACGGCACACCGCTCGATCACGAAATGGAGGAACCGAGCGTGCGAGGGCGGCGCGGGATTGAGATCGCCATGCAGCTCGTGCAGGCAATCAGCGCCGTGCATCGTGCAGGTCTCGTTCACCGAGATGTAAAGCCGAGCAACGTGTGCGTGTCGCGGGAGCGCGACGGGCACTGCGTACGGCTCGTCGATTTCGGCCTCGCCTGTCCGGCGCAATCGCAGAAAGATGCGGAGGATCTCGCCTCCTGCGTTGGGAACGCGCGTCGAGCGTCGGTGTTCATGGGATCGGCCTCGTACATGGCACCCGAATCGATGCTCGACGGCAGGGACACGCCGTCCGCCGACTATTTCTCCTTCGGCGTCCTGCTGCACGAGCTGTTCTTGGGTAGTCGCCCGCGGCCCGTGTTGGAGCGTCTCCACTGCGCGCTCTACGGTGACGACGAGACCGACGCTTGTGTCCGGCAAAGTGGCATCCCGCTGCCGCTCGCCCGGGTCATCTCGGAGACTCTGCAATGGAACACGAACTCGCGCCTGGCGGACAGTCGCGAAATTCTGTCGCTTCTGAGGGAAGCCTCCCGAGAGCTTCCGCCGGCACATGAAATAGGTGTCGACTGAGTGCAGTGAACTGCGCTCCGAGTGTTCGTGCTCACGACGACGTTCGTCTCACACGATGAGGCAGCACGTCAGCGGCGTCGCAGATGCGAAGTGCAGTGCACGAGACCAAAGGTCGACACGGCGCGGCGGACGGTTCGCACGCGAATGTCTGGCAGCGTCGACGAGAACGCCGATGCGTGCTTGGGATGTCCCGGCGCACGACCGATCGCTTTCGTGAATGGAAGCACATGGTGATCCATTCCGGCGTGACCGAGACCGTCGGCGACAAGATCGCCTAACACACTCTCGCGTAGAAGGTTGGATCACGCTCTCGCCCTGCGTGGCGCACGTGCTGATCTTCGAAGGAAGCGAATGAGGATCACGACTCTGCTCCTCGGCTCGGCAGCGCTCCTGTGTGCCTCCAGCGGGTGCACGCTGCTCAGCGACAGCGATCGGTACATCGATCCCAGCGAAGATGCTTCCGTCGATGCCCGCGTTGGAGACGCGTCGCTTCATTCTCGCGATGGCGGGCCGGACGCCTCGACAACCCCGGATGCCTCGACAACCCCGGATGCCTCGACAACCCCGGATGCCTCGACAACCCCGGATGCCTCGACAACCCCGGATGCCTCGACAACCCCGGATGCCTCGGCGTCACCCGCCGAGCCCAACCTCATCTTCATTACGTCGACGACGTACCCCGGGAACCTCGGCGGCCTGAGCGCCGCCGATGCGGCGTGCCAGGCACGCGCGAGTGCTGCAGGGCTCTCGGGCACGTACCGAGCTTGGTTGTCCGACAGCGCCGTCGATGCTCGCACGAGGTTGGAGTCGGCATCTGGTTGGGTCCGTACAGACGGTGCTCCTTTCGCCAATACAGTCGACGATGTGGCCAGGGGTGCGCTCTATTTCCCTCCGCGTCTCGATGAGTTCGGCAACGACGTGGGTGAGGTGGTGGCGATGACGAACACGACCGAGAATGGCGTGGCGTGGAACGACGGCTGTTCGGGATTTACAGGGAACGTCGGTACGACACTCAGCGGCCTCAGCTCGGGGGCGAGCTACATGTTCGAGAACTACGCAGGCGTGGATTGCTCGCGAGGCGGACGTATCTACTGCTTCGGCATCGATCGATCCACGAGTGTGGCTCCGCCGACGCTGGCCCCCGGGTTGCGTCGATCGTTCCAGCGCTTCTGGACGCCGGGTGGCGGAATTCAGGCGGCCGATGCCGCGTGCCAGAGCGACGCTGAGTCGGCGGGGCTTTCAGGGAACTTTCGAGCACTCCTGGCGACCGACGGCGCCAGCCCGCTCTCTCGTTTCGACCTTACGCGCGGGGCGTGGGCACGCGTCGACAACGCAATCGTGCTGCCGACCGCGGCGGAGTGGGCTACAGCCGAGTATTTCGACACCGCGCCAAACGTCGACGCCACTGGCTCCTTCCACTTCGGCAACTATGTCCATTGGATCGGCAGCGCCAGCCCCGCGGCGGCCGGTACGTCGGCCTCAACGTGCAACAACTGGATGGACTCGACCCTGACCGCAACGGCCGGACTCGCTGGAACCACCCGCGTCGCTTTCTTCTCCAGGTCTGAGAACAGGGCGTGCGGCCTCACCTTCACGCTGATTACCTGTCTCGAGGAGTGATCGCTGCTAACCCGGCCCCGGTTGATGTGATCGCGTACGCGCGATATCGCGCGCGCGCCGAGAGCGCAGAGCCTCGTCCGAGGACGCTCGCGCGCGATCGCGCCGCCCTCGAGGGCAGCATCTGGCACCGAGTGACGACGCTCGCGTCAGCGAGCCGCGCGCCAACGCGGATCACCATCGGAGGCGCGGGCGCGCGCATGTGCGACGGCACGTGTTCGGTGATTGCGTCTGCGATCGCGCGCTCTCCGCGAGCGTTCCGATCCACGTCGGGTCAAACGACGCGGGCACGCGCGTCGACGGGCGCATCACGCGATGCGTTCGTGCGTTGGACCACGTCCGATCACGAAGGCACCGCGGGGGCCTGTGTTTCGACGGACTCATCGAGTCGCTTCGGTGTCGAACACAGGCCCCTGCGGTGCCCAAAGAACATCGGGCGTGGGGTTGCATGAGGAAGATCGACGCGACGTACGAGGACGCGTCGAGCGACGCCGACGTCCCGCTCGACTGAGATACCGTGACCTCGTGCAAGCTCGAAGTGCGGTCGTCAGGCCGCCGCGAGCCTCGGCACGAAGGGCGTGCGGGTGCGCGCGACGCTGATCATCGCGCCGAGGAGCTTGCGCATCGCAGCGATGATCGCGAGCTTCTTCGGCTTTCCGGCCGCGACCAGGCGCCCGTAGAACGCCTTGAGCCACGGGTTGTGGGTCACCGCTCGCAGCGTCGGCATCCAGAGCTTCGCGCGCAGGTCGGCGTCGCCCATCGTGCAGGCGGGGCCTCGCAGTGGCTGGCGCTTGCCTGAGTGGCTCACGATCGGGGCGACGCCGACGTACGCCGCGAGCGCGGCCGCGCTCTTGAACGCGTCGAAGTCGATCGAGGCGATCATCCGCGCCGCGGTGTTGTCGCCGACGCCGTCGATGGTGGTCAGCAGCTTGCCGACCTCGTGGCGCTCGAGGCTCTGGCCGATGTCGTCGTCGAGCTTCTTGATCCGCGCTCGGAGCGTCGCGATGTCCTCGCACGCGTAGCGGATCTGAAGCTCGTACGCCGTGCCCTGGTGGCGGCCCACGGAGGTCTTCGCAGCCGCGCAGAGCGCTTGCGCGAGCTCGACACCGATGACGTGGCGGCCGTCGTACTTCAGCTCCGCCAGCGCGTTCGGGTCGGCAGCACGGAAGGCCTCGGCGGTCGGACTCGCGATGAGCAGCGTGGTCGCTTTGGCCGAAGCCACGTCGCGCACGTGCTCGGTGAACTCCGGAAAACAGAGGTCGAGCGCGCGGTGCAGTTGCCGCGTGCGGTCGCCGAGGTCCTGCACGAGGCGGTCGCGAAGCCGGATCAGCTCACGCAGCTCGAGCGTGGCCTCATCGGGCATCGGGGTCGCCGCAGGTCTCTTCTGCTGCGCGAAGCGTGCGATGCCCAGAGCGTCGAGCGCGTCGGTCTTCGCGCGCCGCAGATCCTCGGCTGCAAACCGCGACGTGCGCGTCGGGTTCAACAGCGCGACCTGAAACCCTGCTGCATGCAGGAACGCGAAGAGGTTCTGCCAATAGTGCCCCGTCGCCTCCATCGCGATGAACGCGTCGGCGGGCTCACCGAGCATCGAGCGCAGTCGCTCGTAGCCCGACGCGTCTTCGGAGAACGGCGTCGGCTTCCGCAGTGCCTTGCCCGCCTCGTCCACGATCGCGACGACGTGCTTCTCCGAACCGATGTCGATCCCGACGAATCTCATGTGCCTCTCGAGCTCGTGTTCGCGTCCCCGGGAGCCTCGGAGCCGAGCTTCGTGCCCTTGCTTGTCCATGCGAGGACGGTGGACGAGCCACGCCTCTGGATACCGTTCGAGCAAAGAAACTCGGTCGAGGGCGCCAATCTCAGTCACGGGGACGATGCCCCAAGCCCTACGCGGCGACCCTCTCCCGAAACCGCTGGACCGGCAGCCCTACCACGGCGGGCAATCGGCCGGTGCACTAGATACAAGCTCACGCGCCAGCGAGATTGACCGCGCTGCGCCGACGCGCTCCGCGCTCCCGCGCGACTCAGCTCGCAGGAGCAGGCGCGCTCGGGGCTGTCGCTCGAGGCGCAGCGTGCGCGCATCGAGGCGTGGGCGGACGTCGAGCTCGTCGACGTGTTCGTCGATGCCGGCGCGGGCGCCGGCTCGCTCGCGACGAGCTGGCCGCTGCGCTCGCGATGCTCCGGGCGGGCGACGCTCGCCCGCGTTCGTCGTGGCGAAGCTCGACCGGCTCACGCGCAGCGTGCGCGACCTGGGCGAGTTGCTCGCATCGCACTTCGCGGAGCGCAGTGGTGTCGACCTCGTCTCAGTCGCCGAGTCGATCGACACGCGCAGCGCGGCCGGGCGGCTCGTCCTCAACGTGCTCGGCATGTCGCGCAGTGGGAGCGCGAAGCGATGGCGAGCGGACGCACGCAGCGATGCGTGTGAAGCGGTGGAGCGCAGGCCTCTGCGCGTTCCTCGCCGGCTGTCGGCGCGCGGCGCTCCGCGCGCGCAGGCGGGCGTCACGCTGACGCTTCGTCGTTCAGGGCCACGTCTCTCTCCGTACCAACCTGCGCGAGCGACGCAAAAGGCTCGGCGCATTCATCGTGGGCACGACGCGCCGAGCCGATCCGCAGTCCACTGCGACGCACACTTCGATGCGCATCCCCCTGCACCAGCAGCGGAGGAACGACGTCTTCCTGCAGTCGTCCGGCAGAGCTCGTGCCTTGGTGTTACCGCGCACGCTGGATGCGGGACGATCGCTCACGCTGGGTGATGGGCATCGGCGACCGTGACCGGTGCCCGTCACGCCGACGATGGGCATCACGAGCGTGAGCGACGGCCCTCACGTCGACGATGTGCCTCGTCGACGTGAGGGAGCACCGGTATCGTCGTGTGCGTGCGTCGACCTATCACGGCGCGAACGATCTGACGGCCGATGGCCGCGGTTCGCTGGCCGATCGTGTGGTGGTTCCGGAAAATCTGAACCTCCAGAAACTCTGAGCGATTGAGCGCGTCACCGCTTTTTCGGGACTTCGGGGTCTCCTGAAGGCACGCGTTCTGGCGCTTCAGCTTCTCGAGCTCTCGCTCGAGCCGCGCGACCTTCTGCTCCGCGGTCGCGTTCGCCGGAGGCGTTTGGGTCGCTCCTGGTCGAGCCAATACCTCAGCGTCCAGTGATTCACGCCGAGGCGGCGGCCACCTCGTTCACGCTTCGGTCGGTTCGACGGCACAGCTAACTCCGATCCCCCGCGTTGCATTGACGTCGATGCAACACTGCTGCGCATCCGACACCACTCCTCAATGGTGCGGCTCTCGCTCAGATTCTCGATGTGCGCGCCGTTCTAGCGACAAACGCCGCCGCTGGGAGCGCTTGGGCACAACACGTGCTTCGCTTTCAAAGCGAGCCGGGCCGCCCGCGACACGCGGTGCGCGTCATCGCGTCCAATGCCCCCTTCTCACTGGCGCGATGGTGCGGGCGGCCCGGCCACTGACCGAGGTACGCGCGACCGTACGAAGGTGCGCGTGACTGTACGAAGGCGATCGAGGCAGGGTCCTGTCCGATCGTCGACGTTCAGACAACATTGTCGGTCGATAAATCAAGGCGGATGCGCGTAGGTCGCGCCCGCGTCCGTCACGCCGGGTCGACCGTCGCGGCCCGCGGACCGGCAGCCGGGGCGGGGGCAGCCGGCGCGGCGGGCACGGGGGCTCGGCGCCCGCACGGGCGGCGCCGGAGGTCTCGGCGCGGGTGCGGCGTCGAGCTTCGCGACGCTCGCGCGGAAGGTGACGTCCTCCGGGACCTCGGCCGGATGTTCGTCGGCATCGGGATCGCGCGGCACGCGGCATGCTTATGAGTCTCTCGCCGCGCCGCCGTGCGCGGCGAGAGGCTCGATGACGCGTCGTTCCCGGTCCCGCTCGCTCCTGATCACGATCTACGACAGTTGCAGCCGAGCCTGCGGCCCTACACGACCAGTGTTTGCGCTCGGCGGGCAATTCGTGAGAGCCTGACGCATGCATGACGCAGATTGGTTGCCGGGATTCGGCAAAGCAGCACCAATGATGACAGGCGATGACGAAAGACCGTAACCATTCCCCGCGCATCGCGCACACGATGGCCTTCAAACTGGTCGAGAATGTCATGCTTCTCGTTCATACGAACCGGCCGCCGTCTGACGAGGAGTGGGGAGAGTACGTCGAGGCAGTCGACGCCCAGGGAGCAGCGCCGCTGGCCCAACTGGTCCACACGCAGGGTGGAAGCCCCAACGCGAAGCAGCGCGGAGCGTTTACCAAAATGTTGGCTGGGCGCACGGTCCCTGTCGCAGTTCTCAATGACAGCGCGCTCGTGCGTGGTGCAGTTACGGCAATAGCATGGTTCAATCCGTCGCTGCGGGCGTTCAAGTCGGCGGATATCGACGCCGCGTTGCAGTATCTAGGCGTTCCCGAGAGTCGCTGGTCGACGCTAAAGAACGACCTGGAAGACCTCCGCGCCTCCGTGCAGCGCTCGGCAACCTGAGCTGCCGCAAGAGGCGGCACCGAACTCCTTCGGAAATAGGCCGTGGAGGGAAAGACAGCACCCGCCGCGTGATCAACAGCAAGTCGCTCCGCGACTCGGCGCGAAACGCCCGGTCCAATGGCTGGTCGCGAGCCGTCGGTCGCATAGGCGAGCGTCCCCAGTCGCAGTGCTGCTCGAGCGCGTGCGTCTCCGGCAGCGAGTCTTCATCTCACCACCGTCGATCGTGAGAAGACCGCCGGGTGGCTTATCAAGCAGCTCAACACGCTCGGTGTCGAAGTCGAGCTCAAGCACGCCGCTCAGTCAGCGCGCCGGGAAGCTCTACCGTCACCAGAACGCCCGCTCCTGGAGTGCTCTCAGCCCAAACCCTTCCTCCGTGCGCGTCGACCGCACGCCGAACGATGTACAGGCCAAGACCCAAACCTCCATAGTTACGAGGAGACACGCCGCGCTGAAAACGGTCGAATATGCTCAGGAGCTTGTCCGGTGCGATCCCGATTCCGTGATCGCGGACGGACAGCCGCGCGACATCACCGACCACCTCTGCGCGGATCTCAATCGGCGCTCCAGGACCGAACTTGATCGCGTTGCTCAGCAGATTGACGAGGATCTGCTCGACTTGTGCGGGGTCCCAGATGCCCACAAGTCCCCCGCTGAGATCCAGCTGAACTTCACATCGCGCTCGAGTGAGTTCGAGGCTGAACATTTCGAGAGTGTCGTGAATCACTTGCCGGAGGTCGACCTCGTCACGAAATGACGCATGACTTCCCGCGTCGAGTCGCGCGACGTTGAGAAGTTCATTGACCAACCTCGTCTGGCGCTGAATCTGGCGCTCAAGGAGCACGCACATGCGCTCGACTCCTTCTTGGGCACCAGGGAGGAGCTGCGCTGTTATTGACTGAACTGCAAGACGGAGAACGGTCATCGGCGTGTGCAACTCATGCGATGCGACCATGAGGAACTCATCTCGCGCGGCGATCGCCCGAAGGGCGCTCCGGTACAGGCTGGAGTTATCCATCGCTAGCGCTGCCCTCTCAGCGAACGCTTCGCCGAGTGCCTGTTCGATTCGGCCGAACCGACCGGCCGTTCCTGCCGCAAACGTGATCGCGCCCAGCGTCTTTCCTCGTGCTTGCAGAGGGATCGCTAAAACGCTGCGCGTCCCGAGCGAGCGAATGACCTCTGCGTGACGGGCGTCATGTGAGGACACATCGATCTCCTCGTCCGAGAGATCCGGAATCAGCAGCGACTCACCACGTTCGAGGGCCCGTATTGCAGGTTGAGACGAGCCCGGCCGGGGGGGATAGCTGTCTTGGAGTTCGGCGAGCAAGCCGACCTTCTGCGCGTCTGCGTGGACGACGGCTGCTCGACGGTAACCGCAATCCTCAACCAGATCGACGATGCACCAGTCCGCCATAAGCGGCACAACCGCATGCACAATGCGCGACAGCGTGACGTCGTAGTCGAGCGATTCAGCGACTGCGATAGACGCCTCATGCACGGCGGCAAGCCCTGCTTCTACGCGTTGTCGCTCATCTCTCTCGATTCTCAAGCGCTCGGCGAGTCGGGCACATGCCCAGAGGGCGGCACCGTGTGCGGCGAGCAATTCGAGACCGACCACCCGGCTGCCGTCAAACACCCCCGCGGCCACGCGATGCTCAAGGTACAAGAAGCCGATCAGCTCATCGTGGTGAATCATCGGTACGCAGCACACCGATCGCGGCTTCCATCTTCGAATATATTGATCTTGCGTGAAATGCGTGTTCTGCGCTGCGTCGTCGACGACTACAGACTGCATGGACGCTTGCGCGACAGAAACAGCCGAATGGGAAAACCTGTCGGGCGTCTCCGCATCGATAACGTCTTCCAATGCGCGTGCGGTCGGCTCGACGGCGGCCGCAATCACGAACCCGTCGCTGGTCGTCACGATAATGGAGCCCCGCTCAGCTCCGCTCCACTCGGTCGCAGCTCGGACTAGCGTCTCGGCAGCATGGTCCCCATCGGCCTGCGACAGCGCCTGGGCGGCTCGACCTAAAGCGAGCAATGCGATCGCGTCCATGGGTGAACGTAACCCCGTGTCCACTGGTGCGAGAACGGCACGCGTTCCGGCGCGAATCTAAGAATCGCGGCCCGGAGGACGTGTGAGAGCGTTGCCAACGCAAATATGCACGCCCACATGCAGGGTAACAAGCGCTCACCAGCAGTGCAAGAAGCCACACCCGTCACAGCGCCCGACAATTGCCGGAGACGCAGCCGCTGCGCTCGGCGTGGCCCTTCAGAAGGTTCCCTTCGGTCTCCGTTGGGTGTTAGCGAGCAGCAAGATCGAGCGCTGATCGTCGCCCGAGGGCTCCAGCACGTGCGGGTCGCAGAAGTCGCGCGCGTCGGGCAAATCGGCGCCAGCCGGTGCCCGCGTCGGCGACGATCTCGGTCGAGCCGCTGCACCCCGGCGTTACCGCCAGCGCGAGGACCGCGAGCGAACCCACGAGCCGGGCACCACGAGACGAGCCATGACCGAGCCTCCCCCGGAGCGCAGCACCGCCCCTCGGACGCTTGGCGGCTGCCGGCTCGACCCGTCTCGCGCGACGCAGCACGACCACGAAGTTGTTGGCCGGCATCTCGAACGTCGCGTCGTGCGCAGGCCCTTCCGAGATGAGGTGGCTGTCGCACTTCGGGATGCGCGAGTCCCGGGCCGCTGGTCGAGGAGCTCGTACAGGCGTGCCGCGATCGCTATTACGTGCTGCTTGTGGGCGAGCCCGGCCTGGGCAAGATGTGCGTGCTGGCGCGCTGAAGTCGTCTTCCCGAAAGCGCGTTTCGACTGACCTACCCTCCGACCGGGTCCTTGCCGGAGGTGGTGTCCTATCTCGCGGGGCTGCTCGATCCGCTCGGCCCGACCATGCTCGACCGGACTCGAGTCGACGCGACGACCCGTTTCGCCGCTTGGCTCGTCGAACGGCACGGCGGCCCGGACCGGGCTGCGCTTTCGAGTGCGGCCCGGATATCGTCGGTGCTCGCGGCGACGTTCTCCGATCCGGTTGACGCGTTGTGGCGCGAGCTTGAGCTGTTCGCCGATGAGCATCTCGGCGTTCCAAAGGGGACTCACGTCGGCGTGATGGATGACGCGATCGATGAGTGCGGTTCCCGACGTCGCGCTCGGGAAGATGCTCGGCCAGTCGACGAAGGCGAGGTTCGTCGTGAGCACGATGCTCTTGCGCTCGTATCGCATCGAGAGCGCCTGAACAGATGCGGGCGGCGCGAGAGCGCCCATGCCGTGCCGAGGACGTGGCTGTACGCGGATTGGGAAGTGATCGACGTGGTCATTGCTGCTGGGCTCCACCGCTCGCTGTGATCGGCGCGACGGTCGAGCTCGCCGCCGAGGGCGAGGGCATGGTGGTGCTGAGGGGCTCGCTCGCCCGAGACCTCGACCGGGGCATCTTCTCGAGCGACGCGACGCTCGAGGTGATCTTCGACTGATCCACGTCGATCGCTGGACGTGTGCCGACTGACGCGCCTCACCATCGCGGTCCCGCGCGACCGCGAAGGGAGCTTCGAGCCGAAGGTCGTCCCGAAGCATCAGCGGCGCCTTGAGGCGCCGCACGACGTTCCGCGATCGTCACCGTAGTGCCGGGCGCAATCTCGCGGGTGGCGACGTCGACGAAGCCGAGCGATCGGTAGAGCTCGCGGGCGGGCGTGTTCGCCGTTCCCGTGGAGACGGTGACGACGGGGTGCTCGAGCACCGACTCGGTGAGCCGCCGTCCCCAACCGCGACGCACGAACCGCGGGTCGACGAAGAGGCGGTTGATGTCGCAGGTGCCGCTCTCGACTACATAGGCGATCGCGCCGACGAGCTCGCCATCCTCGACGGCGCCGAGCCACGTGAGCGGTGCAGCAATGAGCTGCTCGAGGCTCTCGTGCAGAGGCGGAATGGCCTCGAATCCGATGAGGTCGGCCTCGATGCGGTAGGCGGCTCGCTGCATCTGCCAGAGACGCTGCGCGATCTCGGGGTCACGCACATCGATCGGTCGCACGTCCACCTGCCGATGATGCCCTCGTCGGAACGGACGAGGGCCGCTGACGCGCACATGCACCCGCGGCGCACCGCCGGGCTGCGGGTCGAGCGGGACCTAGGTCACGAGCTGCACGCCGCGTCCGTTCAACGCCTGCGAGGCGGCGACCACCATTCGCACGCAGGCGTGCCACTGACAGGCACGCTCGGGCCCTCCGTGGGGCCCAGTCGCAGGCCGCGCGGAACTCGCCGCGACGCGAGCGCAGGGGAGCCGCGCCTCCCGTGGTGATGCGTTCAAGCGAGCTCTCGGATCCTCTGCGGCGAACCGCGACGTGCGGTTGGGTTCAGCGGCGCGATCTGGAACCCCGCTGCGTGTAGGAACGCGAACAGGTTCTGCCAGTGTGCCCCGTCGCCTCCATCGCGCCGGATGCGTCGGCGGGCTCGCCGAGCATCGAGCGCAGCCGTTCATAGCCCGACGCGCCTTCGGAGAATGTCGTCGGCTTGCGCAGCGGTGTTAGTGATCCCCGAGAAGCGCGGAAATTTGGACCGAATATCCGTGGTGTGAGACCCGGCTGATCGGGGGACGGAAGACCGAAGCGCCGGTGGTGGAACACCGAGGCTTTCGACCGGGCAGGTCGTGAGCCGGTGTTCTCACGAGTGCTCGGTCGACGTCGAGTTTTCCGTCGACCGGGCATGGAGGACTCGCTCCGGTTCGTCGTATGCGCGGACTGCTCGCAGGTGTTCTTCCTCTGCGCGCGATGCGACCGCGGGCACCGCTACTGCTCGACGCGATGCCGGACAGGCGCTCGACGACGTTCCGTTCGTGAAGCGCGACGCCGGCATCAGCATTCGATCGAAGGTCGCCTCGACCATCGTGATCGAAACCGAGCTCTGCGCACTCGTCGTCGAGCAATCGGCGTGACGGATCACAGTTCCGCGAGCGCTCCGAAAACTTGCAGCTTGGACTCGGGCTCGACGGCGAGCAGCGCTCCACTCTTCGCCGGCACCGAGCCGAGGAGCGATCCCGATGCGAGAGCTTCGAGTGCAGGTGTCGCTGAGCGCGACCTCGACGCGCGTGGTGGCGACGGAGGACGACGAGACCGGAAGCACGACAGTGCTGCGAGCAGCGCTCGACACGCGCCCGAGTCATCCGCGAGCACTGCAGTGGCTGCTCGAAGCGATCGCCCTCTGGCAGGGCTCGCCAGTCCGCGCTGTGCTCACTGCGGACTCGCGTCGCTCTTCGTCCGCCACGCCGCTCTGGGACGAGTGGTTCGGCGACTTCGGCGGCGCGCTCTACACGCTCGAGGTCGAGGCTCACCACGAGCGCCGCCGACGTCGTGATCGCGTCGGGGCGCTGCGACGTCGACCTCGGCAGCTCGTGCTCTTCGCCGCGCGGCGATCGCGATGACGATCTCGGCCGAGCTCGAGGCGAAGATCCGTCGCCTCTATTTCGTCGAGCACTGGAAGGTCAACACCATCGCCACCGAGCTCGGCGTGCACCACTCCGTCGTCGGCACCGACGATGGCGCGATGGAACCACCTATCCCGTCGTCGTCGCGGAAACGCGAGTCCGCCCCTACTCCCTCGCCTGGCAGAAGACTCCAGACTTCGCGTCAACATCTATGGAGAGCCCGGTGCGTAACGAAAGGCGCACGCCGGGTTCGGCGAGGGGCGTCCGGAAAACCCCAGGGGGCAACCTCTGAATAGGCGCCGGACGCCTACTCAACTCCGCTGTGGGCGCGAAGTGGGAATGTTCCGCGCTGTGGTACACCACGCGGCATACGCAGGACGTTGCTGATGAGCACGCGGGAACTGAAGCCGTCCTCTCAGTCGGTCGGCAGCGAAAGCAGCTCACGGACCACAGTCTCATCGAGCGCTCGCGGTGTCCCTGCAACCAGCACGAGCCCCGCGGGGAGCTCCTCCACGACGTCGCCGTCGCCGATGCGCAACGTCCGCTCGCCGAGCTGCGCGTACACCGCGCCGTCGGGCGAGATCGCGAGGGCGCCTGAGCCTCGGCCAGTTGCGACCAGCGTCGTCGTTGCCGTCTGGAGATCCACACGAGAGAGCGCTGCGCGCGCGTCGCCGCGGTAGTGGATGCCCTCGTATCGCTCGACAGTCAGCACAAGGAAGTTGCGACCGGTCGGAGGCCACGCGAGGACGACCGGCTCGCCGAGGTTCCTCTCGCGGTGTGCTTCCGCGAGCACGATCGACACCGGGCCCTCCGACCGGTGGGCATCATTGTCGCTCGCGACGTGTAGCGTGCGTCCCTGCAGCGTCAGCGCGGAGCGAAGCGGCAGAAGCACGGCGTCGGCACCATCCCGCCCGATGTCGATGCGCGGTACGTGTGCCGCGTCGAAAGAACCCTCGGTCTCGCCCACGACCCGCGCCACGCGACGGTCACCGCCAGGCCGCCAGGAGAGCCAGTCGATCGCGAGGCCGCTCTCGAGCGCGTGCGCGCGCCGCTGCATCACGCTGCTCAGTGCGTCGGGGCGCGGCCCGAAGTAGCGCGCGAGCTGGTCGCCCGAAATCGCACGCCATGCGGTAATTTTGTTAGCTCCGAGATCGAGTCGCCTTCCTCCCCCACGCCGAGCCCCGTCGCGGTCACCACGACCCGGCGCTCGCGGTCGAGGATACTAGTCGCTAGCACGTTAACCGGGTCGTTCGACTCAGCGCTCACGCGCGGTCCCATCGGCACGAACCGTTGCTCGTCGTGGAGCCACACTCCCGGCTGCGCCGTGCGGCGGATCGCGTGCTTCCAGCCGCCTTCGTCGCGAGTGTCCACCGTCTCGTGCACCACAATCGCGCCTTGGATGAGGGCCCCCTCCCAGTCCGCGCGGGCTGCCGCGAGTGCTCGTTCGACGCGCCCCCACTCTTGCGACGCGCGGAGCGCCGCGAGATCGGCGTCGCGCTCAAGCCGCGGGGCGATTTCCGGCAGGTCGCGTAGGACCGCGGACTCAAGCTCGGCCGCGGCCTCGTCGTTGCGGCCGAGTAGCGCGAGCGCGCACGCGTGCTCGAAGCGTGCAAGGGCCCACAACGGTTGCGCTGCAACGATCTCCGCGAGCGCGCGCTCGGACACGTCGTGCTCCCCGCGCTCACGCGCGCGCAGCGCCGCGCGCAGTGCCCGGCGAGTGGTGGGCGGCGGATCCGTGGGTAGCTGGGCGGCTCCGAAGCCGACCGGCGCGCGCGAAGGCCCATACTCATCAACGGCGCGCGTGCCTGTGCGCTCCTGATTGGCCCCTCCGAGGTGCGCTCGACCGATCGCGACCTCATGCATCGGCTCGGCCGGTCGCGCGTCCTCCCTGCATGCGCCGCTCGCGACGAGCGTAACAGCCATGAACCACGCGCGGCGATGTGCTGTGCGAGCCTGCGCGCGACCTACTGAGGCGCATGCTCCGCGCTGGTGCTCAGTGCGTGCTCGGTGGTCCATCGCTCGTGAGCCTGCGCCTCTCCTCGGTGACCTGAGCCGCGATTCGCTCCTCCGCAGGCTCTTCGTCCCTGCACTCGGGGGACCGTCCGTGGGCCCACAACGCTCGCGATGCGGGACCTCCTCCGCGTTGGTGCCACGCCACCGCCTCGATCAGCGGCTCTGTCCGTCCGATAGCAATCCGACTACCACCGCACGCTCTCGGGCTCGCCCTCGTTCTCCCGATTTCCCCAGCACCGCACGTCGCCGGGCTCGCGAATCACGCAGCAACTCGAAGATCCACAGAACAGGTGTTGCCCGGCAACACTCGCGACGTGTCGCGGGGTCGGCGTAGACGTGGAGAGACTCTCGCCGAGGATGAAAGAGCCCTCGTTGAACCCCCAGCAGTGCACTTCGCCGGATGCGAGCAGGGCGCACGTGGCTCGGTCGAGCGCCTCGACCTCGACTGCAGGGCTGCTGAGGACTGCGATGACCGGCTCTCGCGCGTGCTCGCCACTGCTGCCGTCACCGAGCTCGCCCCAATTGTTCTCGCCGGCGCAGCGCACCGAGCCGTCGACCACCGCGCACACGTGGCTCCATCCTGCCGCGAGATCCGCCGCGCCGACCCAGCTCGACGTGTCGATCTCGTCGTCCGTCGAGCCGCTCCGGCACCGGACCTCGAGCGTGTCGGAGAGCTGCCAGCAGATGTGTCGACCTCCGACTGTAATCCGGCTCGCAGGGCCGGTGCTGAGAAGGGTCGGTGCCTCGACGGAGACGTCTGCCCCGGTGACGATCCCCTGTTCGGCGCGGCCCCAGCACCAGACCTCGGCGGTCGCGGTCAACGCGCACGTCGCGTCACGGCCCGCCGCGATCGACACGATATCGGAGAGCAGCGCGCGCACTGGAGTGCGCGCCTCCCTCGGCGCCTCTCCGCTCCCGAGCTGGCCGCTTGCGCCGCGGCCCCAGCACCACGGCTCACCTCCAGCGATCGCGCAGCTGTGCGCAGCGCCCGTCGCGATCGCGGTGACTGCGGACGCGAACGGGACGGTGGTCGGGGAGGCGGCGTAGTCCCGGTCTTCGAGGCCGAGCTGGCCCACAGCTCCGTAGCCCCAGCAGCGCGCTCGCCCATCGGAGCTCATCGCACACCGATGAGTGTCACCAATCGCCATCGCGACCACCGCGCCGGGCTCGCAAGCGACGCCGCAAGCGCCGCAGTGGCGTTCGTCCGACGCGAGGTCAACGCACGTTCCATCGCACACCGCGCCGCGCACGCCGGAGCATCGACAGACGCCTTCTTCGCACGCCGCACTCGCGAGGCAGCGGTTCGCGCACGCCCCGCAGTGCTCGGTCGAGCTCGCCAGCGAGACGCAGCGTCCGCGGCACACATCAGGCCGCTCCGCCGGGCAGCGGCACGATCCATCAACGCACGTCGCACCCACCGCGCATGTTTCGCCGCACGCTCCGCAATCATCGTCAGAGTTCTCGAGATCGACGCACGAGTCGCCACAGAGCGTCTCGCCCGCGCGGCATACGCAAGACCCTGACCTGCATACTAGGTCGGCGCCGCAGCGCCGATCGCATGCGCCACAGTGGTTTGGATCGTCGAGAGCCACGCATTCTCCGCCGCACTCGTGACCGAGAAAACAGACGCAGGACGTGCAACCGCCGGCCTGAATGGAAATTGAGATCAGGAGCACGAGATGAAAGATGTATGCAAGCGACGCCGCACTGCTCGTACTCATGCGGAACTCCTCGGCCGTCGTACACGACCGCTCGAGCGGGAGCGAAAGCGCGTCGCGGGCTGCCGCTCCGAGCTTCGCGCCCTCACCGGCCAGTCTGTCGCGCCACAGAGCTCAAGCCGCTTCGGGCAGCAGCTTGAGTCGGTCCTGAGCTTCCGTCTTGAACGAATCGAATCCGAGCACGGCGGCGTAGCGCGCGCGAGCCGTCGCGGACCGGCACGAAGAGCGCGTCGAGGTGGACGAATGCTCACCGCACGCAATGCGTTGCTCGACGCACGAATCCGTCGGGCGCGCTGGGGACTGGACCCGACCTGGAACAGGAACGACTGCACGAGGAACAGCGCGACCGTCTTCGACGCGTTGACGACGACCTTGAGCATGGTCAGGCGCGGCTTCCTCTTGCGGGCATGCCGTCGCTCACCTTGTTCCGGAGCGGGGCGAGCCGTTGACGCTCGTCGCGCACGAAGGGTCGCGCAGCAACCTCGCGCGGTAGCCTGAAGAGCGGGAAGGTTCGCGACGGTCGACCTCATCTGAAACGCCTCGGGCGATCCGCCGCTCGTGGCGCAGTGTCAGTCGGGTGCTGCTGCTTGCCGTCGGCGCGCGATGCGAGACGTGTTCGTCAGCGTCGACCCGGTTCGCGGCCGGTTCCGGTTCTTCGTGATCGAGGTTCGCGAGACAGCCAAGGGCGCGTCGGGACCGAGGGGCGATGCGAAGTGTTCCGGTTCGCGACGCTCGATGGAGCCGAGGCTGCTCGTGGCGCTCTGCCGTTGGCAACGCGTCGCGGAGTGATTCATCCGCACGCTCAAGGAAGAGCTCATCTGGCTGCGGGACTGGGACTCAACCGACCAGCTCCGTGCCGCCGACGAGATGAGGATCGGTGGTGCACGGGTCGCCGTCGCGGCACGACGCGCGCTCGCCGATCCGAGAGCTCGTCGCCACGGGAGGCGCGGCTTCCCTGCGCTCGCGTCGCGGCGAGTCCCGCGCGGCCTGCGACTGGGCCGCACGGAGGGCCCGAGCGTGCCTGTCAGTGGCACGCCTGCGTGCGAATGGTGGTCGCCGCCTCGCAGGCGTTGAACGGACGCGGCGTGCAGCTCGTGACCCAGGTCCCGCTCGACCCGCAGCCCGGCGGTGCGCCGCGGGTGCTCCAGGCGCCGCCGCTCGGGACCGAGCACGTGGCGCTGCAGCCGCCGGTCACGCCCGAGGTCAACGATTGGGTGAGCGCGAACGTCGGCGGTGGCGATCCGCACTACCGGCGCATCACTGACGTTCAGCTCAGCGGCTCCGACTACGTCTGCACGCTCGCCAGCGCGTTCCCTGGGACGTCCACGAGCAACCGCACCGGCTACGAGGGCATCACGTCGCGCATCCAGTGGCAGGGCCTCACGGCCGGGTCGCCCGCGATCGACGCGCTGTGGCGTGAGATTCAGGTTCAGTACGATTGAAGCCGCTGGGCAACGGACAGCATCGGCGGCGAGCTCGGCGCGCTCAACATCGGCGCTTCCGCGAACCGCGTGGACACCGTCGAGACGCTTGAATGGCCCGGCGTGAGAGCGCCGAATCCGAGCGACGACGCACGCGCTCTCACGCCGCGCGAGGTCGCACGCTGCGCGCACTTCTACCCGTACGTCGAGACGAGCGACATCGGGCTTGATTGGCGGATTCTCGGCGTCGCCGTGGTGCTCGAGGCCTCGAGCGAGAGGACGCGGCGGTGACGCGTCTGCGCTTCGACCTGCTGCCGGAGAAGTACGACCGCGCGCGCAAGGTCGTGGACGAGTCGTTTCGCGTCGTGCGCGAGGTTCTCGACGGCGGGTGGCGTTGGCGCGAGCAGGTGCGCTGACAAACTGGCAAATCGGTCCAGAAATCCGCGCTTTCTCAGGATCGCCAACAAATTGCTCCGGGCCCCCGGACGGCGCGCCGGCGGACGGCGCTCCCGACGATGCGCGCACGCCGCGGGACGCGACCGGACCGGCGTGTGATTTCGATCGTCCTTGCGTCGGAGATGCGCGCTGCGTCGACGGTCACTGCGAACGCTTCGGGCCTGGCGAGTTCGACGATCAGTGCCTTCGGCCGCCGCCGCCCGGCCCCGTGTTGCCGCAGCTCCAGTGCGCATTCGAGCTCGCGCCGCCAGGCGATCCGAACCCGAGCGCGCTCGCCATCCTCCACACACCGCTCGTGGCCGAGCTCGGGATCGCCGCTGCGACCGCCGGCGACCCATCTCGCCCGAGCATCGTCTACGTCGCGAGCTACGACTACGACGAGATGGCTCCGGGCCAGTGCGTGGGCTACGGCGTGTTGCGCATCCTCGACGCGCGCGACGTGTCGGTCTCAGGCAGTGTGGAACGACGCGCCTCTGAACTCGCCGGTCACTCCGGCGATCGGCGACCTCGATGGCGATGGCCGGCCTGAGATCGTCGCCGCGGCGTCGGCAGGTGGGCTCATCGCATTCAGAGTGGCGAGCGATGGAACGATCACGCGCCTCTGGAGCACGCGGCTGAGCGACGGCTCGCCCGATCGGTGGGGCATGACGGAGTGTCAGTGGGGCGGCATCTCGCTCTACGACCTCGACGATGACGCCTTCCGGAAGTGCTCTTCGAAGGTGCGGTCTGGGGACCGGACGGCGTGCGCCTGACGACGCTGTCGGGCTGGGCGCACGTGGGGAGCAACGGCTCGTCGATGACCGTCGGTGACTACGACTCCGACGGCCGGATCGAGGCGGTGGCCGGAAATCGTGTGTGGCAGTTCGATCCCGGCACGCGGACCTTTCAAGACGAGCCGGGGTTCTGGACCGTTGCACCCGCCGGTCAGGTCGCGGTCGCGGAGCTCGGAGACTTTCCCGAATTGCGCGGCGATGTGCCGGGCGCGCCGGAGATCGTCTCGACGATGTCGGGAAAGCTCTGGGTGACGACGCTCGGCGGCGGGCTGATCGCGGAGATCGCCACCAGTACCGAGGGAATCGGCGGACCTCCGACGGTCGCCGACTTCGACGGCGATGGCGTGCGCGAGATCGGAGTCGCGTTCGGTCGGAGCTACGAGGTATTCGGCCTCGCTGAAGTCGAGTCCGGACAACGACTCTGGTCGCATCCTTCACAGGACATGTCGAGCAAACCGAACCGGATCGTCGGTGTTCGACTTCAACGCGGACGGGCGCGCAGAAGTCGTATACGGAGACGAGTGCTTCGTGCGCGTCTACGATGGTCGCAACGGCGAGGCCGTGTTCTCGCAGGGGCACTTCTCATACACGTGGCTCGAGTACATCACGATCGCGGACCCGGACGGCGACGGCTCGGCGGAGATGATCGTGGGCTCGAGCGACCAGTGCCGGACCGATGGCTACTGCCCCGCAATCGATCCGATCCACGCGGGCGTGGCGTGCGAGACGAACGAAGACTGCGTGTCCGGGTCGTGCGACCAAGGCTACTGCCGTTGCACAAACGACGCAGAGTGTCCGGCGACGTACTCGTGCGCCGGAGCACTCGAGGGCACGCCCGGCACCGGTGACGTCTGCCGCGCGCAGCATGCGGGCTGCCACGCCGGGATTCGCGTGTTCCGCGACAACCGGGATCGCTGGGCGTCGTCGCGCACGATTTGGAACCAGCACGCTTATCACGTCACGAACGTCGAAGACGACGGCACGATCGTCGGATCGATCGAGCGCGGCGATCGAGAGAGCGTTCGGCGTGGGGTCGATGCCCTCGAGGTGCTCATGACGCCCGAGGTGATCTGAGCGCGGTGGGTTCTCCGAGCGTCGCTCTGAGGAGCGGTCGAGCGCCGATGCTCCGCTGGCTCTTCGTGCTCGCCTCCTTCGCTGGCGTGCGCGCACGCGTTCACACCGCGTCTGAATCGCTACGCTGTTGCGATAGCGACGACATCCGTGCACGCCAGGTCGCTCCTCAGCATTAAAGACCGCTGAAGCGACACCGGAACAGGTATTGCTCGCGACGCAGACTCTCAAGGAGAAGTTCGATGAACAGGCGTCTGGCGCACGTATCGCTCGTTTCGCACTCATGCTGGCACTTCCCGGGTTCCCCGCAATCGACCCATCCGGTCGATCGACAGGTCAACGCCAGCGAGGAGGCGATCGCTGATATCTGCGAGTGCCCGGCGATTGCCGGTGCTTCGAGCGAGCGCGAGTGCGTCGACGTTCTCGAATTCTCCCTGCCGACTCCGCCTCGAGCAGCTCGCGCACAACCCGAATGTCGTCGTCGCCAAGCTTCGCGTCGGGCCCGTTCTTCTGCTGCGTAGGCGCCACCGAGCCGGTGCGTCGGTATCTCGCGATCAGCTGCGAGACCTTGCGAGGCGCGCAGCCGAGCTGCTCGGCGATGTCGTCGAGTCGCGCCGAGCGACCCGTGCGCAGGTAGAACGCGACCACCGCGTCGCGGACGTCGAGGCGCGTCACGATGCGCGCGCCACGCACGTCGTACTGGGGTTGATTCATACCGGCACACCTCCGAGGAACGAGAGCAGGAACGCTCCGCCCAGACTCACCGCGCAACCGCCCGCCATCAGCGCGAGCACGAACAACGCGAATCCAAGATCGTCCTTCACCTTCGCACCCCCGTAGCGCGGATGTTCGATCGTCACCCCCCGGTGCGGTCGACCATCCGCAGCGCGGAGCGAGCCCCGAGCTCGTGGAGCGCCAGCACGCTCAGAGAACTCGCAGACGCAGTCGCACGAGCGACCGACTCCATCACGCTCGCCGACCTCGCGGGCTGGTACCGCCACTGCGGATACCAGCCTCAGCCCAACTGATCGTGGCAATCAGAGACTCCCGGCGATTCCGACGGTGCCGGCGACACCGGGCGTACCCGGGAATCCGTCGCTCCGCGACGCGTGCGGCGCGGAGGCCCCTCCGTTGCCCCCCGGGCCCGGCGCGCCCGCACTCACGTCGCACGTCTGAACCAACGTCGCGCCGGACGTGAAGAAGGCATAGGCCGAGCCCCCGGCGCCACCACCGCCTCCGCCGCCGTGCCCACCGTGAGCACCCGCGCCGCCCGGCCCACCGGGGCCGGAATCGTCGGTCGTTCCGCCGCCGGATCCACCGGAGCCGCCAAATTGGCCCGCGCCGCCCCAGCCACCTGCGCCGCCAGCGCCGCCGCTCCCCCGGAGCACCAGGCACTCCGAGGCAGAGATCGTCGAGCCGCCGACGGCGAAGACACCGAAGCTGCCGCCGCCACCGCCACCGCCGCCTCCGCCAGCGAGCGCTGCGCAGCCACCGGCTCCGCCGCCACCACCCCCGGCCCCCCACGAGTCGGTGCCGGTGTCGCAGCCGCCACTGCCGCCGCCACCCCCGCCGCCGCCACCGTTCTGACCGACACCGCCACTGCCGCCCGGCGACGAGTACCAGTAACTGCCGACCAGACGGCCCGCAGCGCTCGACGCACCGACGCCGGGAGCGCCATTGGACACGAAGCCGTCTTGCCCCGCTTCACCGTCCCACGCGCCGGCGCAGGGCGGACCGCCATTGCCGGCCCAGCCGGCAGGCGGGACGAGGTTGGCAGCGTCCTGGCCATCCATACCGCGCGTGCTGTCGAGGTCACAGTCGAAGGGGCACCGACAGCGCGTCTCCGCGGTCCCGCCGTCTCCTCCATCTCCGCCGGTCGTGTTACCAGGTGTCGCAGGGCAAGAGTTCGAGGCTCCATTGCCCCCGTCGCCCCGGCTCGTGTTGTTGCAGACGTCCGTGGAGTGACTCGCCCACCCACCTCCGATACCGTTCATGTCGGCGCGCGAGCCGATCGACGGTGCGTCCATTCCATCCGTGCCCGGAGTGCCCGCCGCACCCGCGCCCCCGATGACGGTCACTCGAACCAGCTCGACCCGAGCGTTGACTGCGTGCACGGCATACGAGCTCTGAGCGCCCTCGGCACGCGCGCCGGTGGCGTCGGGCCCGAAGATCACGAGACCCTCCAGGAGCGCTCCGAGCGAGAGATCGCGCGCTCGGATCGTCACGAACTGTCCCTCACCCGGGTGCAGGCCGCCTCGAATCTCCGTGCGATGTCCCGTGGTGTCGCGACCGGCGCGGACCCAGCTCGCGTCGTAGCCACCGAAGATTCGCATTCCGTCGCGGAGCGAGAGAATCTCGCGATACGTACCGGCCATCACGAAGACGTCGCTGCGGCCGGTTTCGGCGCCTCGCGCGAGGCCACGCGTGATGGACTGGCACGGCGTGGCGAAGTCGAGACCGCACGTGGCGTTGTCGGCACCGAGAGACGCGGACACCAGAATGCCGCGCTCGCGATCACCGTCGATTCCGTCGCAGTCGATGTCGGAAAACGTGCCGTCGGGGTCGTCGGATCCCACCCCGATCGCGCATTCGCAGCCGTTCGCAGGGTTCCGATCACCGTCGGCGAACCCGAGCGAGCATACGACTTCGCACAGGCCCGATCGACAGGCGGCCTCGGTGTTCACCATGTCGATCGCCGGACCGGGACACACCATGCAGTCGTTCGCACCGGTCGGCCCGCAGTGCTGCGGATTCTCGAGATGATCGGTGTACTGGACGTTGGCACAGCCGCCCACCGCCTCGACGCACTCGTCGGCCGTGCAGGAGTCGGCATCGTCGCAGCTCCGGGCCCCCGGGCTCCGACACTCGCCCGTGACGCAGACCTCGTCACCGTTGCAGAAGGTCCCGTCGCCGCCGCAGTCCGCATCGAACTCACACGTTGGCGGGCTCGTGCACCCTGCCGTCGCCGAGCAGATCAGCTCGGACGGGCAAAGGGTGTCGTCGGGGGAATTCTGGCATTCATCCGTCGCGGCCACGCACGCGTCGCGCGTGCATGCGATTCCGTCATCGCAGAGCGGGATGGTGCCGGCGATGCAGACGCCTCGCGCGTCGCAGATGAGCCGGCCGTTGCAGAAGATGCCGTCGTCCGGACAGTCCTCGTCGCGAGCGCACTCCGCGTCGCCCGCGTCACCCGCGTCGCCGGACGCGTCCTGCCTTCGACCCCCGTCGCGTTCACGGGCTCCCCCGCCGTCCGCGCAGCCCGGAATCACCGCGGCCGAGAACAAGATGGCTATGCAGCCAAATCGACCGATTCGACTCGACATCATGATCATGCATCCCCGCCGTTCCCACGGCGCTCCATCCCTCGGACTCGAACGGCAACCGCGATGCGCGGACGTCGACGTCGGGTGACCCGCCGCGTCGTTGGTGGCGCGGTCAGCTCTCCGGGCGCTCCACGGTCCCCACGCGCGCACGCGTCGGTGCAGACGGCCCGCCAGGTGCCGCCGACTCGCCGCACGCGGCGGCGGACCGCACGACTCACCCGCTCCTCGCCTGCCCGACGCAGGCGCCCTCGCTCCAGGCGTTCCACCTGCAGGTCCCCGGGTCGCACGTGCGGATGCGCGCGCGTCGGGGCCACAGCTCCCGCAAGGCTGCGTATCGGTCTCAACGGCCGCTTCGCAGCTCGTGCATTCGCCGAGATCGCTCCACGGGCCCCACGTGCACGAGCTCTCGCGGGTGCGCGTGCGCGTCCCGGCGGTGCCGCAGCCCCGATGCACGACTCCGGCTCCGACTGGATCGCACCGAGGACGCACACCGCGCCCGCTGCGTACGGACCACCCGAGTCACGGCCGGCGTCGGACGCGGGGCGTCGGCCCTGCGTCGAGCGAGTCTCCTCGTCGAGCGAGTCACCCCGCATCGACCTAGTCAATCCCATCGACCAAGTCTCCCCCCGCCGACCGAGTCGCCTCCATCGTTCGTCGCCGCATCCGGGGCAGCGGCGTCCACGGTCGCCGCGTCCATCGTCGCGGCGTCGGACTCGAGCACGGCGCGAGCGCGACGACGATGACGCACGCCGCGCGAGCCCATGGCGAGAGGAGAGACACGGCACCAGGAGCGTTGCGCAGGGACTCGGAGACCGATTGCAATGAGATTCCGTCCGGGCTCGGGGCGAGCGACAAGAGGCTGCGCCGCACCAGCAACATCGGTTCCAGCGCGAGAGTCCATCGCGCGAACGCATGATCCCACGACACCGATCCTCCACTGCACGGCGCGATCGTGGACGCTCCGACAACACCGCTGCTCGTGCGTCAGCAGGCGAAACACGCCACCGCCCGTGTGCGAGGGCGGGCGCGATGTGCGCCCTCCGACACGCACTCCGCTCTCGACCCGCGTACCTCGCGCCGAGCTCAAGGAGGGTCGTACGAGCAGCTGCTGCGGACCATCTGCGCAGCGTCCGTAACAGCGACATGCGCTGCGCGAACTCACGTTACTTCTTGTGGGACGGAGATCGGGCTGCGCGCTCGGCAGTGATCGCGCTTCGTGCGCGCGACAATGATCGCCGGTGCAGCGAGTCGATCGCTGCACTCGAGTCATTCACACCGGAACGATTGTCATGCTGTTCGTCTGTCCCCCGATCGTGCCCGGATCGAGAGCGCGAGAAACCGGAGCATGTCTCCGGTTTTTTGCCTCACGGATGCAGTCACCTCTGAAGTCTGCGCGTTCGATCGATCGCTCAGCCGCGGCAGGCCGCGCGAGTCGCCGCAGATCTTCCTCGCACGCCGTAAGCGGCGAGTGACTCTCGCGATTCGATCTCGCCATTGAGCCCTAGAGACCATGTGAGGCGAAACCCCAGATGACGAACCAAGAAGACGTGGCGACGTCGACGGGCGCTCTCACTGTGCATCCGCGGGACGACGGAATGACCCGGTGTGGGGCACTCGATGTTTGTGGCGCGCAGTAATTCGATGACAAGCGAACAAGCGAGTTTTCAGCACGCCGCGCTAGCACACGAGGTGGTCGTGCTCGAGACGTGGAAGGAGACCGACCGACTGTGCGGCATGCGTATCGCTCCGTCGGAGTCGCTGTCGTTGGCGTATTCGGAACCCGGGCAGGTGCTAGAGCTCGATGGCGCCGCAACCGGTGCTGGCGGTCTCTTCGCGATCGCGGCGCCGCCTGGCGTGCACCCGTTCGAGCTCCTCGTGCGACGCGGCTCGGCGACGGGTGAGCGAGTGATCGCAATCGCGCGCTCGACCGCGCGACTCCACGCGCGCGCGGTGCGCGGAGCCGGTTTCCCGTGGCGCGCCGCACGATCGAGCGACTGCGTCCTCGTCGCCGCGGGCGCGGGGATCGCCGCGATCTGCGCGCTCATCGAGCAGATGCTCGAAGAGCGGGAGCGGTTCGGCCGAGTCGTGCTCGTCTATGGCGAGCGCGACGTCGGCGACCTCGCCTATCGCGCCCGCTTCGACGACTGGCAAAGTCGACGCATCGAGATCATCCCGGTGCTCAGCCGCGCCTCGAGCTCGTGGCACGGTGCGTTCGGGCACGTGCATCACCGGCTCGCGGGAGCGACGGCCGCGATCGACACTTCCAGCGCGCGGGCATTCGTGTGCGGGATGGCGCCGATGGTCGAAGCCACACGCAGTGCGCTCCATGCGATCGGCATCGCCGACGACCGCATACACCTGAATCACTGACCCGATTCGCCGGGGGAGGAAAGCACCTTGAGCCACGCTCGTTCGGAGCTGCGGCAGACGGACGTCCGCGAGATCGCTCGCGCGGCGGTCAGCCCGCCCGTGAAGCAGGGAATACTCAGCGCGATCGGCAATACGCCGCTCGTGTACCTATCGCGTGTGTCCGACGATCTCGGACTGCGCGTGCACGCGAAGCTCGAGCTGCTGAATCCGGGTGGCAGTCTGAAGGACCGCCCAGCGCTGAACCTGATTCGCACAGCGCTCGACGAAGGCCTGATCGATCGCAACACGACGATCATCGAGTCGTCGTCGGGAAATCTCGCGATCGGGCTCGCGCAGGTCTGTCGCTATCACGGAATGCGATTCGTTTGCGTCGTCGACACGAAATCGACGCGCAGCAATCTTGCGCTCCTGCGTGCATATGGTGCGGAGGTCGAGGTCGTCACCGATCCCGATCCCGAGACCAGCGAGCTCCTGCCCGCGCGCCTCCGCCGCGTCCGCGAGCTCCTCGCGGAGCTCCCGAACTCGTATTGGCCCAATCAGTACCGCGCGCGGGCGAACCCGGCCTCGCATCGCCAGACGATGCGGGAGATCGAAGAGCAGCTCGACGGCGATCTCGACTATCTCGTCTGCGCCGCGGGCACGCTCGGGCTCCTGCGCGGTGCGTACGAGCACGTGCAGGAGCGCGGCCTGCGGACGACGATCGTCGCGGTCGACGCGCGGGGCAGCGTCACGTTCGGCAAGCCTCGACACAAGCGCGTGATCCCGGGTCACGGGTCGGCGCTCCGCTCCGATCATTACCGTCCCGACATCGCCGACGTCGTTCTGCACGTCGACGACGCGGCGTGCGTGCGGGGCTGTCGATACCTGCTCGACCGCGAGGCGATCCTCGCGGGCGGCTCGTCGGGTGCCGTGATGTCGGCGCTGCTCCAGACGTTCGATCGGTTCCGGAGCGCTTCGAACGTCGTCGTGGTGCTTTGCGACCGCGGCGAGCGATACGTCGACACCATCTACGACGACGTGTGGGCGGCCGAGCTTCTTGGCGAGCCGACATCGAGGAGCGCGCGATGAAGGCCGTCGTCTTCGCCGGGCAAGGCTCGCAACGACGCGGCATGGGCGCGGCGCTCTTCGAAGAGCTGCCGTACCTCACCGCGCGCGCGGAAG
The DNA here is from genome assembly GCF_021631985.1 of Sandaracinus amylolyticus. Classification (GTDB taxonomy): domain Bacteria; phylum Myxococcota_A; class Polyangia; order Polyangiales; family Sandaracinaceae; genus Sandaracinus; species Sandaracinus amylolyticus_A. The sequence continues at coordinate 46,352 of NZ_CP070226.1, forward strand.
AGGTGCTCGGGTGGTCGGTCCGCGAGCTCTGCGTCTCGGGATCGGACCACGATCTCGCGCGCACCGAGTACACGCAGCCGGCGCTCTATGTCGTGCAGGCCCTCGCGTGGCTCTCGCGGCTCGAGCGCGGCAGCGAGCTGCCGAGATTCGCCGCCGGACACAGCCTCGGCGAGTACGCCGCGCTGTTCGCCGCGGGCGTGTTCGACTTCGAGACGGGGCTCGCGCTCGTGAAGCGTCGCGGCGAGCTGATGGGGCGCGCCGCGGGCGGTGCGATGGCGGCGGTGGTCGGGCTCCCCGTCGAAGAGGTCGAGCGTGTGCTCGCGTCGTCGCACGAGCTCGGCATCGAGATCGCGAACCTGAACTCGCCGCGCCAGGTTGTGTTGGCGGGTACGCCGGACGCGCTCGAGCGCGCCCGTGCGCCGTTCGAGCACGCGGGCGCGCAGTGGGTCCGGCTCGCGGTCGGCGCGGCCTTCCACTCGTCGCACATGGAGAGCGCAGCGCGGGAGTTCGCAGCGGCGCTCCACGCGATCACGATGAGACCGCCGCGCTTCCCCGTGCTCTCGAACCTGACCGCGCGCCCCCACGAGCACGATCCGCGGCCCGCGCTTGCGGCACAGATCCGCGCGACCGTTCGCTGGACCGAGTGCGTGGAGCACCTGGTCGCGCAGGGCGTCACCGAGTTCGAAGAGCTCGGCGAGGGCAAGGTTCTCACCGGCCTGCTCCGACAGATTCGGCGGGGACAGCCGTCGTGAGCGTGATCGAGCGAGCGAAGATCCGCGACGGGGTCGCCGTCGTCACGATGAACGACGCCCGGCGCCGCAATGCGTTCACGCCGGAGCTGCTCGCCGGGCTGCGCGCTGCGTTCGCGGGGGTTGCGGGCGACGAGGACGTGCGCGCGGTCGTGCTGCGTGGCGATGCGAGCTGGTTCAGCAGCGGCGCCACGCGCGAGGAGCTCCACGCGCTGGCAGACGGGCGCGCCGACTTCCGTGATCTCGGCATCGCGCGGCTGCTCGTTGACTGCCCGGTGCCGACGATCGCGGCGATCGAAGGTCACGCCTTCGGGGGCGGCCTCGTGCTCGGGCTCTCGGCGGACGTCGTGGTGCTCGCTGACGAGGCGATGTGCGCGGCGAGCTTCATGCGGGTCGGCTTCACGCCGGGCATGGGTGCCACGCGCATCCTGCCGGAGCGCCTCGGCACCGCGCTCGCCCAAGAGATGCTCCTCACCGGCCGCGCGTACCGCGGTGCGGAGTTGCGCTCTCGTGGCGCGGGGATCTCGATCGTGGCGCGCGCCGACGTGAGCGCGCGCGCGTCCACGATCGCGGCGGAGCTCGCGGACAAACCGAGAGCGTCGCTGGTTACGCTCAAGCGCCACCTGTCTCGAAGCCTCCGTGGGTCGCTGTCGGGCATCTACGAGCACGAACTCGAGATGCACCGCGCGACGTTCGCGCTTCCCGAGGTGCGCGCGCGGATCGCCGAGGTGCCCGATGTCTGACTCGCGCGACATCGCGATCGTCGGAGCCTCGGGGCGCTTCCCGGGCGCGCCCGATCTGGATGCTTTCGCGTCGCTCCTCGCGCGAGGCGAGGTGCGGGCAGACGATGTCACGACGCGCTGGGAGCGCGGCGGTCCCGAAGGACGCGCGGCGCTGCTCGAGGCCATCGATCGCTTCGATCATGCGTTTTTCCACATGTCGCCGCGCGAGGCGCGAGCGATGGATCCGCAGCAACGCATCCTGCTCGAGGAAGCGTGGCGCTGCGTCGAGTCCGCCGGCCTCGCGCCGAACGAGCTCGCGCGGGCGCGCACTGCCGTCATCGTCGGCGTGATGGCGCTCGATCACCTCCAGCGCGCGGCCGCGCTCGAGGGCGATGCGGTCGAAGCGTGGACGTGTCTCGGCAACTACGCCGGCATTCTCGCGAACCGGATCTCGTACGCGCTCGGGCTCGACGGAGAAAGCAAGGCGGTGGACGCCGCGTGCGCGTCCTCGCTCGTCGCGCTGCACGATGCGCGTCGCGCGCTCCTCGCCGGGGAATGCGAGTTCGCCCTCGTCGGCGCCGCCAATGTGATTTGCGATCCGCTGAAGCACACGTCGTTCGGGAAGGCGCGCATGCTGAGCCCGCGCGGCGTGTGCCGGCCGTTCGATGTCGAGGCCGACGGCTACGTGCCGGGTGAAGGCGTGGCCGTGCTGCTCCTGTGCCGGCTCGAGCACGCCGCGGCGCGCGGTCTCCATGTGATGGGCGTGCTCAAGGGTTCGGCCGTCGGACACGTCGGGCACGCGACGTCGATCACCGCGCCTCGCGCCGAGGCGCAGGCCGACGTGGTGAGACGAGCGCTGCGCGACGCGCGCGTCGCGCCCGCGACCATCGGGTACGTCGAGGCGCACGCGACCGGCACATCGCTCGGCGATCCGATCGAGCTCGAGGGCCTGCGCAGGGTGTTCGAGGACGAGCCCGCGTCGATCGCCGTGGGATCCATCAAAGCGAACCTGGGACACCTCGAGGCGGCGGCGGGACTGGCGGGCGTGCTCAAGGTGCTCGCGATGATGCGGCTCAGACGCATCGTGCCGACGCCCGCCGTGACGAGCGTGAACCCCATCCTGCCGCTAGACGGTGGACCGCTCCGTCTCGCGACGCACGACGAGGCTTGGACCTCGGCGAGCGGCGTGCCGCGGCGTGCGGGCGTGAGCTCGTTCGGGTTCGGCGGCGCGTGCGCGCACGTGGTGCTCGAGGAAGCGCCGCCGACCCAGCGTGGCGATGCGCGCGAGCGCGACGCGCTCGCGAACGGTCCGCTGCCGTTTGTGCTCTCGGCGCGATCGTCGTCGAGCCTGCGGGCCGCGATCGAGCAATGGAGCGCGCGCGCGCCCACTGCGGAGGATGCGCTCGACGAGCGCGCCACGTTGCTGCTCGGTCGCCAGCACTTCGCCGTGCGCTTCGTGTGCGACGACCCGAGTCCGATCGCGCTGCGCGATGCGCTGCACGATGCGCTCGCGCGCCCGATCGTGGCGCCGGACGGATCGCCGCGCATCCTTCTGCACCTCGGAGACCCGGGATCGGGGAGCGGTGCGGCGGGCCCGTGGTGGCGCGCGCTGTCCTCGTGTGCGCGTGGATGTCCGAGCCTCGCCAGCTCGTTCGAGCGCGTGCGCAGTGCGATCCATGCGCGGCTCGGCGCGCGCACCTGCGAGAGATGGGATGACGGCGCGGCCGCCGCCGACGAGTTGCGTGCAATGTCGGTGGCCGTTGCGATCACGTGGGGACGTGCGCTCGCGGGCACGATCGAGCTCGACGCCGTGGCAGGGAGTGGCGCCGGACGGCTCGCTGCGTGGGTCGTGGCGGGCTCGCTCGACGACGTCGACGCGATCGATGTCGCGATCGGCGCGTGCGACGCGTGCAAGGTCACGTGGCGCGCACCGGGGGGCGTGGTCGCGGACCTCGGCGGCGCGACGCTTCGGGTTCCGGGTATGCTCGAGGGCGCGTACCTCGTCGAGCTCGCCCGCGCCGTGGTCGTCGATGCCGACGACGAGGCGCAGATGTTCGCGGAGGCGCGCGAGCTCGCACCGCGGCAGCACACGTTCCGCAAGTATCTCGAGGAGTGGGCGCCCGCGCTCGCGCAGGTCGGGCTCTCGATCGAGCGCGCGCTCCGCGAGCGCATCGAGGACGCGAGCGGGCGCGCGCTCGTGAATGTCGCGCTGGTGGCGAGCCTCCGGCGCCTGTACGCGAAGTGGTCGCTCTCGGGACGCGTGCGCGCGCGCGGCGCGCTGGACGAGCTCGCCTGGCTCGCAGCGTCCTTCGACGTGACGCCGCTCGAGGTCGCCTGTGCGTTGCGCGACGGCGAGGTGGTCATCGCCCCGGGGCGGGTGGTGCGCGCCGATCCTTCGCGTCACCCGGCGCTCATCGCGTCGGACCGCGCGCGCTTCGCGCGCGATCGCGTCGCGCACGCTGCGGGCGTGTTCGCCGTGGATCCGCTCGTCGATCCTCGCGCGCTTCTCGGCGATCGTGCGATCGCGATCCACGTCGGCCCCGAAACCGCGCCGTCGGCCATTGCGATCGCTCCGCCCGGACACGACGCGACGAAGGCGCTCGCCGCGCTCTTCGGCGCCGGCGCATCGATCGACTGGCGCGCCTGGATCCGTGCCGACCAGGTCCGCCGCGTGCCGCTACCGACGTACCGCTTCGACCTCCATCGAGCCTGGCTGCAGATGCCGAACCACGATCCCCGTCATCCGATCGAGCCATCGCCCTCCACCGCGCCTGACGCGGCGCGCGCGAACGTCACGGCGGCGGACGAGCGTCGCACCACGCCCCCCTCGGCGCGTGTGCGACTCGCACCGATCACGCGTGCGCCCGAGCGCTCTGTGTCCGTGCGCGACGAGTCGCGCTCCGTGGCGGCGCCACCCGAGCACGCGATCTCGGCGCGCTCTACCGTCGAAGACGAGTCCCTCTCGCGCATGCTGCGGAGCTGGCTCGCGGCCGAGCTGCTCGTCGACGAGCGCGAGCTCGATCCGCGTCGTCCGTTCGCCGAACTCGGCGTCGACTCCGTCATTGCGGTCGAGATCGCGCGGCGCGTGCGAGCACAGTGGGACGTCGATCTGCCCGCGACCGCGCTCTACGACCATCCGACGCTCGACGCGCTGCGCGCTGCGATCGCGTCTCGGCTCGCGGCACGCGGTGAGGACGCGCGTCCGGCCGCGCCCGCGCCGACCACCGCGCCGCGGCGTGAGATCGAGCGCGCCGAAGCGCCCCGCGCTCCGCAGTCGCTCGCACCGAGCGCTCCGCCGCACGCGACCGACGAGCGGATCACCGTCGATCGTGACGCAGTCGCGAAGGGGCTCCGCGACGTGATCGCGGCCGAGCTCCTCCTCGACCCAGCGGCGCTTGATCGACGCCGTCCATTCGCGGAGCTCGGTGTGGACTCCGTCGTCGCGGTCGAGATCGCGCGACGTGTGCGCGAGAGATGGAGCATCGATCTTCCGGCGACAGCGCTGTACGACCATCCGACGCTCGAGGCGCTCACCCGCACGGTCGCAGCACGTGTCGCGGAACGCGGTCCGACAGAGCCGCCGCGCGCGGCCGGCGCGAGTGCCACCCCGCCGCCGAGCGAGCCGACGGTCCACGACGCCTCGCGCGCGCGGGTCGCCGCGCCGAGCCGCGCGCTCGACATCGCGATCGTGGGCATGGCGGGACGTTTCCCGGGTGCCGACGATGTGGACGCGCTCTGGCGCCTGCTCTCGGAAGGACGCAGCGCGATCGCCGAGGTGCCCCCGGAACGCTGGGCCGCGAGCGTGCATCACGATCCGGATCCGCGCTCGCCCGGCAAGACCGTCGGAAAGTGGGGCGGATTCCTTCGCGACGTCGATCAGTTCGACCCCGCGTTCTTCGGTGTGTCGCCCGCCGAAGCCGAGGTGATGGATCCGCAGCACCGGCTCTTCCTCGAGGCGTGCTGGCACGCGCTCGAAGACGCGGCGATCGCGCCGAGGCGTCTCGCGGGGTCGCGCTGTGGCGTGTTCGCTGGCGTGATGAGCGCTGACTACGACGAGGTGATCGCGCGTGCCGGTGGTGCCGGCGAGCTCGAGGCGCAGGCGCTGGTCGGCGGCTCTCCCGCGATGCTCGCCGCACGCGTCGCGTACTTGCTCGATCTCCGCGGGCCCACGCTCAGCCTCGACACCGCGTGCTCGTCGTCGCTCGTCGCGATGCACCTCGCCGCGCGCGCGCTCCGGAGCGGAGAGGCGGACGTCGCGCTCGCGGGCGGCGTGACACTGTACCTCACGGAGACGCCGTACGTCCGGATGAGCAAGGCCGGGATGCTGTCGCCGAGCGGTCGGTGCCGTCCGTTCGACGACGGCGCGGACGGGATGGTGCCCGGCGAGGCGGCTGTCGCGGTGGTGCTGAAGCGTCTCGATGACGCGCTCCGCGATGGTGACCGCGTCCACGGCGTAATTCGCGCGACCGGGATCAACCAGGACGGACGCAGCAACGGCATCACCGCGCCGAGCACCGACGCGCAGCGGCGCCTGCTCGAGGAGACGTACGGCGCGCACGACATCGATCCGTCGGCGATCACGCTCGTCGAGGCGCACGGCACCGGGACGACGCTGGGCGACCCGATCGAGCTCGCTGCGTTGCGTGAGGTGTTCGCGCGTGCGCCGCGCACGCAGGCGTGCGCGCTAGGATCGCTCAAGGGGAACCTCGGGCACACTTCGGCCGCGGCGGGCGCCGCGTCCCTCGTGAAGGTGCTGCTCTGCATGCGCCACGGCGAGCTCGTGCCGGCACCGGGGTTCGAGCGATGGAACCGACACGTGCAGGACGGCGGTCGTCCGTTCTACGTGCCCGTCGCACGCGAGCGCTGGGTGGGCACGCGCCGCGCGACGGTGAGCTCGTTTGGTTTTGGCGGCACCAACGCGCATCTCGTCGTGGATGCGCCGTCGCCGCGCGAGGGAGGCGCCGTCGCGTCCGATCGAGACGGGGGAGGTCCCTCGCTGCTCCTGCTGTCGGCGCGCACCGAAAGCGCGCTCCGGGCGGACGCGGCAGCGCTCGCGTCTTGGCTGCGCGGGCCGGGCGCGGCGGCATCGATGCGCGAAGTCGAGCACACGCTCGCGCGCCGCGAGGGCGGCTTCGCGCGGCGCGTCGCGCGCATCGTGCGGGATCGCGATGACGCGATCCGCGCGCTCGAGGGAGTGGCGCGAGGCGAGGCAGGGCCGGGCGACGGCTCCGCGGGCGAGCGGACGCTCGCGGCGCTCGCGGCGAGCTTCGTACGGGGCGACTCGATCGACACTGACGCGCTCGCGCGCGAGCGTGGAGGCCGCGTCGTCTCGCTCCCTCCGAGAGCGCTCGATCGCCGTCGGTGCTGGGTGCGCCGCCGCGACGAGGCGCCTTCGGACGCGCGAGACGATGCGCCGCTCACCGCAGCGCCCGGCGATGACGACGGGCTCGAGCGGAAGCTCCGGGCGCTCGCGGCAGACGTCCTGCGATGTGCGCCCGAGGAGATCGATCCGAGCGCCGAGCTGATGGGGCTCGGCTTCGACTCCATCTCGTTCGCCGCGCTCGCGCGGGGCATCGGCGACGTCCTCGCGATCGAGCTCTCGCCCGCAGTGTTCTTCGAGCGTCGCTCGCTGCGCGCGCTCGTGGAGCACCTCCGCGCGACCGGACGCAGCAGCGCGCCCGCAGAGGTCGTCGCCGCGACGTCGCCGAGCGAGCCCATCGCGGTGATCGGGTTGTCCGGTCTCCTGCCCGGGGCGCGCGACCTCGACGATCTCTTCGAGCACATCTGCGCGCGCGCGGACCTCGTCTCCGAGGTGCCGGCGCCGCGCTGGCGCTGGCAGGATCACGGCTCGCCCGAGCAGCCGGAGCGCGCGCGCTGGGGCGGGTTCGTCGACCAGGTCGACTGCTTCGACGCGGAGGCGTTCGGGATCACGCCCGCCGAGGCGGCGCAGATGGACCCGCAGCAGCGCCTCGTGCTCGAGCAGTCGTTCCGCGCGATCGAGAGCGCCGGGATGCGTCCGTCGGCGCTCGCCGGCACGCGGACAGGCGTGTGGGTCGGAGCGACCACGAGCGACTACCGCGAGCTCGTCGCGCGCGACGCCGAACCGGCGCCGCACGCGCTCGCCGGGACGATCCACAGTATCCTGCCGAACCGTCTCTCGTTCGCGCTCGACCTGCGGGGACCGAGCGTCGCGGTGGACACTGCGTGCTCGAGCTCGCTCGTCGCGCTGCTCGCGGCCGTCGACGCGCTGCGAAGCGGGGCGTGCGAGCTCGCGATCGTAGGCGGCGTGAACGCGATGCTCACGCCGACCCATCACGTCACGGCGAGCCGTGCCGGCATGACCAGCCCGCGGGGTCGCTGTCGCACGTTCGACGCGAGCGCGGACGGTTACGCGCGCGGAGAGGGTGTGGGGGTCGTCCTGCTGAAGCCGCTCCGTCGCGCACTTGCTGACGGCGATCCGATCCACGGCGTCGTGCGCGGAGGCACGGTCAACCACGGCGGCCGGGTCGGCGGGCTGACCGTGCCCAACCCCGTCGCGCAGACCTCGCTGCTCGTCGAGGCCTATCAGCGCGCCGGCGTCGACATCGCCGACATCGGGATGATCGAAGCGCACGGCACCGGCACGCGGCTCGGGGATCCAATCGAAGTGCGCGCGCTGCGAAACGCGTTCGAGGAGCTCGGACGGACGCAGCGCCGCCCCGCGCCGCCCGCGACGTGTGCACTGGGATCACTCAAGTCGAACGTCGGGCATCTCGAGGCCGCCGCCGGCATCGCGGGCGTGCTGAAGGCGCTGCTCTGCGTCTCGCGTGGCGTGGTGCCCGGGGTCGCGTTGCTCGAGGAGACCAATCCACACCTCGAGCTCGACGGGTCGGCCTTCTACCTGCCCCGCGAGACGCGCGCGTGGCCTGCGCCGCGCGACGGCTCGGGGCGTCGCATGCCGCGGCGCGCAGGCGTCAGCTCGTTCGGGTTCGGCGGCGTGAATGCGCACGTGATAGTCGAAGAGCACGTCGCGGCCGGCGACGTGCTGGGCGCGACGCTCGGGGCGGACTGTTCGGTGTTCCCGTTCGCGGCGCGCACGCCCGAGCTGCTCCGGGAGTACCTGCAGGCGTGGCTCCGGTTCCTCGAGCGCGAGACCGACACGAGCACTGCGCGGTTCGCGGCGATCGCATACACGCTTCGCGTCGGTCGCGAGCCGCACCCCGTGCGCACCGCGGTGCTCGCGACGTCGCTCGCGGAGCTCCGCGCCCGCATCGCCGCCCAGCTCGAAGGCGGCGTGGGCAGCGGAGTGCTCGCCGACGAGGTTGCCGCGTTGCCGGCATCATCGGTACAGGTTCCAGCGCGCGCGGATGCACGGGACGACGAGGCGCTCGCGCGCGCGTGGGTCGGCGGCGCGCTCCTCGACTGGAGCGAGCTCTACGCCGCCGCGCGTCCGCGCCGCACGTCGGTCCCTGCGAACCCGTTCGCGCGCACGCGCCACTGGCTGACGGGCGATGCGGCCGGTCCGGTACGGCCGCTCGTCGAGGAGTGGCTCGCGACTGAGCTCGTGGAGCGCGCTGCGACGCCGACCGCGACCCACCGGCCTGCGGGCGTCCGCCGCGTCGTCCTCGTCCGTGGCGATCAGCGCGAGCGGGCAGCATCCGCATTCGTCGGCCCCGCGACCGACCGTCGCACGTCCATCCTCGTCGTCGGCGCAGGCGGCGACGTCCGCGAGGATGACGACGCGTCGGTTCGCGCGCTCCCGGCGCGTCTCGGAGAGATCGACGAGATTATCGACCTCGTCGATCTCGGAGCGAGCGCCGCACCTCGGCCGTGGCGCGGTCGCGTCACGTTGCTGCAGGCGATCGTGCGCGAGCACCGTGCGCGCGGGCTGCGCATCCTGCACGCGCGCGACGCAGATCCGGTCTCTGCGCGCAGTGCTGCGACGGTCGCGGCGTTCGTGCGAGCGTGCGCCGCCGAGCACGGCACGATCCTGGCGCGCGCGTTGGAGCTCGACGACGCGAGCATCGGTTCGGCGCTCCGTAGCATCATCGACGAGGAGCTCGCGTGCGACGAGGGCGTCGTCGACGTCGCTCGGCGCGCAGGACGGCGCTTCGTCCCGCAGCTCGCGTCGGCCGCGCTCGACGCGTCGGTGCCCACGCTCGCTGAGCGCGTCCGCGCCGATGCGACGTATCTGATCACCGGGGGAACGCGCGGGCTCGGAGCGCGCATCGCCGAACATCTCGTCACGCTCGGCGCTCGTCGACTGGTGCTCGTCGGGCGCACGTCGCTCCCCGAAGATCGCGCCGCGCTTTCGGCGCTCGCAGCGCGTGACGCGGCGGTCCGAGCGGTCCTCGATCGCGCGCAGGCGCTCGAGGACCGCGGCGCCCGCGTGGTGCTCGGCGGTGGCGTGCTCTCCGGGGCGGGCACCACGCGTGCTCTGCTCAACCGTGCTCGCCGGGAGCTCGGACCAATTACGGGCGTCATCCACTGCGCCGGTCTCGTCGGCGACGGCGATCCCGCGTTCGCTTCGAAGGACGTCGACGCGATCGCGCGAGTGCTCGAACCCAAGCTCGACGCGACCGAGGTGCTCGCTGCCGAGCTCGCACACGATCCAATCGAATTCTCCGTGCTGTTCTCGTCGGTGTCGGCGCTCTGCCCCGCGCTCTCCGCGGGCGTGTCCGACTACGCCGCCGCGAACGCTGCGCTCGACGCGTTCGCGCGCGCTCGACACGCCGCTGGAGATCGATCGGTGATCTCGGTTCAGTGGCCGAGCTGGAGCGAGTCCGGCATGGGCGAGGTGAAGAGCGCGCGCTACCGCGAGCTCGGCTGGCGCGGGCTCCCTGACGCGCGCGCGATGCGCTTCTTCGACGCGCTCCGTCCGGGTGGGATGCCCCCGGTCGTCTGCGCGGCGTACGCAGACGCGACGCGGTTCGACCGCGCACGTGTGCTCGGCATCAAGCCGAGGACGAACGTCGCACGACCCCACGAGGCACCGGAGGACACGATCGCCGACGGCGCGAATGTCCAGTGGCTGCGCCGCGTGATCGCATCGGAGCTCGGTTTGCGCGCCGAGCGCATCGATCCTCGATCGAACTTCGCGGATCTCGGCATCGACTCGATCCTGCTCGCGCAGCTGATCAAGCGCCTCGATCGCGAGCTCGGAGCGCAGCTCGATCCCGCGCTCCCGATCGAGCAACCGAGCGTCGAAGCGCTCGCGGCCGAGCTCGCGCGCCGCGGGCTCGGCCCCGCAACTGCACCGCGCGCCGCGGACCCGCCGATGCCACACGACTCGTCCGCCATGACCGTCACCACGGAGGGCGCGAGCGCTGCCGGCATTCCCGCGAGCCGCTACGCGATCGTCGGCATCGCAGCGCGTTTCCCGCAGTCGGCCGACAAGGACGCGTTCTTCTCGAACCTTCTCGCCGGCCGAGATTGCGTGACCGAGGTGCCGCGGACGCGCTGGGACGCTGCGCGTCTCTACGCGCCGGAGCCCTCGCCGGGACGCAGCATCAGCCGCTGGGGCGGCTACGTCGACGGAATCGAGGAGCTCGACCCGACGCTGCTCGGGCTCTCGGGCGAGGACGCTGCGCACGTCGACCCGCTCGTGCGGCTCTTCGTCGAGGCCTCGCTGCGCGCGCTCGAGGACGCGGGCCTCGCGCCCGAACAGGTCGCAGGACGGCGCGTCGGCGTGTTCTGCGGTGCGCGCACCGCGGGGTACCAGTCGCGAATCGAGACGCCGCGCCGGTTCAGCGTCGTCGCGACGGGACAGAACTTCATCGCCGCCCACGTCTCGCAGCTCTTCGACCTGCGTGGACCGAGCCTGGTCGTCGACTCCGCGTGCTCGTCGTCGCTGCTCGCCGTCCATCTCGCCTGCCGCAGCCTCGACGCGGGCGACTGCGAGCTCGCGATCGCCGGCGGGGTGGAGGTGCTCCTCGACGAGCACGCGTACTTGATGCTGAGCAGCGCGGGCACGCTCTCACCTTCCGGGCGCTGCCGCACGTTCGACGAGCGCGCCGATGGCTTCGTGCCGGGCGAAGGTGCGGGCGCAGTCCTGCTGCAGCCCCTCGAGCGCGCGCTCGCCGAAGGCGCACCGATTTACGCCGTGATCGAGGGCTCGGCCGTGAACAACGACGGCCGCACGATGGGCGTGACGACCCCGAGCCCGAGCGCGCAGGAGGCGCTCCTGCGCGCGACCCTCGCCGACGTCGGCGTCGACGCGCGAACGATCGGCTACGTCGAGGCGCACGGCACCGGCACGCTGATCGGCGACCCGATCGAGCTCAAGAGCCTGACCGAGGTGTTCCGCGACCACACCGACGAGCGCGGGTTCTGCGCGATCGGTAGCGTCAAGTCGAACATAGGTCACCTCCTCTCGGCGGCAGGGATCGCGGGCCTCGTCAAGGTCGCGCTCGCGCTGCACCGCGGCGTCATCCCGCCGACGATCCACTGCGAGCAGCCGAACCCGCGCTTCGCGTTCGAGCGCTCGCCGTTCTTCGTCGCGCGCGAGGCATGCGTGTTTCCGGTGATCGCAGGAGCGCGTCGAGCAGCAATCAGCTCGTTCGGATTCGGCGGTACGAACGTGCACGCGATCCTGCGCGACGTGGATGCGCGCTGGCCGCGCGCCGCGGCAGTGCGCTCGCCGCTGCCTCCGCGGGCACTGTCGCGCGAGCGGCGGTGGCTCGAGAAGCTGGCGCCCTCGGTCGTGCCGCCGCGCCCGGCGGAGCCGCGCCCAACGCCGCCTCGTACCGCCGAGCGCGTGCACGGTGTCTTCCGTGTTCGTGACGTGGACCTCGGGTGAGAGCGAAGGACGACGAGATGCGACGAGCGTTCGAAATCGAGATCGAGCACGACAACCCGATCGCGCGTGACCATCGCGTGCACGGTGCGCGGGTCGTCCCCGGCGTGACGTTCCTCGAGCTGGTGCGCGGCGCGCTGCGCGGCGGCGAGGCGAGCATCGAGATCCGTGATCTGCTCTTCCACGCGCCGGTGGTCGCGCGCGAAGGCGAGACGCGTCGCGTGCAGGTCGTCGTTGACGGCGCGCGCGTGCGGATCACCAGCCGCGGGCTCGCGGGCCCCGAAGACGAGCTCCTGCACGCCGAGTGCATCGTCGCGACCGACAACGGCGCGCTCGCGCCCGATCCTACGATCGATCCCGGCGCGCTGCGTTGCGGGGCGATCGGCACCGCGGATCTCGACCGCGTGTACCGGTTCGCGCGCACCGTCGGGATCGAGCACGACGGCGTGATGCGCAATCGCGGCCACGTGTGGCGCGGTCGCGATCACGTCCTGCTCGAGCTCGCGCTGAGCGAGCGCGCGCGCGACGAGGCGAACGGATTCGTCTTGCATCCGGCATTGCTCGACGGCGCCACGCTCACCGTCGTGCCCGCGGTGCTCGAGCGGCTCGGGCCGGCACGGAGCGGTCACGCTTACGTGCCGCTGCACGTGCGCCGGTTCCGCTGCAGCGCCGCGCTCGGCGACCGCTGCCTGGTGCTCGCGAGGATGCCTGCGGACCCGCGGCCGGGCGCTGACGTGTACGAGATCGATCTTCGCCTCTTTGACGTGACGGGTCGCTGGGTCGCGACGTTGGACGGGCTTTCCGTCAAGCGCGTGCGCTCAGCGGATCGGATCACCGTCGGACCGCGCGAAAGCGCGGCTCGCATCGACAACGGCACGCCGGCGCTGGTGGAGGGCGAACGGGATCCGCTCAAGCGTGTGCGCGCTCTGGTGGGAGCGCTCACGGGCCGCTCGCCCGACGCGCTCGCGCCCGATCAGCCGTTCTACGACCTCGGGCTCGAGTCGCGCGAGCTCGTGGCGATCGCGCGTGGTCTCGAGCGGGCGGCGGGACAGCCGCTCTATCCGACGCTTCTGTTCGAGCACGACACGCTGCGCCGCCTGACGACGCACCTGCTCGGCGAGACGCCGAGCCTCTTCGCCGAGACGTCGAGCGACGTCGAGCGCTCGCCGCGAGACGCCGAGGCCTCGGGAGAGCCGCTGGAGCTCTTGCTCGGGACGCCGACGTGGCGCGACGAGCCGATCATCGCGCCGGCGCCGACCCCCACGACGATCGCGCTGGTCGACGACGGTGACCCGATCGCCGATGCGCTCGCTTCGCTCGCGAGCCCCCACCTGCGCGTCACGCGCGAACCGATCGGGACGTGCGCATCGGATGCCGCGCACTGGGAGCGCTTCGCCGCGCAGTTCGACACGGCGCCCGCATTGGTGCACGTCGCCGGCACTCCGGACGCCGCGATGGCGCTCGCGCTGGTGCTGCGGGCGTTTTCGCGCCGTGGCCTGCGGCCGGCGGTGCTTCACGTGCACCGTGCGCCGGGGCCGGTGGAGCTCGAGGCGCTCCACGCGATGCTCGCGTGCGCGTGGCGCGAGCAGCGACAACGGGGCCGACACCTGACGATTGCACCCGACGTCGCGATCGGGCGCGCCGCCGAGATCGTGCTCGGCGAGATCCCCCACGCTGACGAGGCGCCCCTTGCGGTACGCCACGACGGTGCGCGGCGTCGTCGGGTGCGACGCATCGTGCGGCTCGAGCCGACTGCGCCCACCGCCGGCGCGCTGCCACGGCGCGAGGCCGTCATCGTGATCACCGGGGGCGCGGGCGGTCTCGCGCGCATCGTCGCGCAGCACTTCGCGGCGCGGTGCTCTGCGCGCATCGCGCTGCTCGGGCGCTCTCCGCGGGACGCGCGCGTAGAGGCCGCGTGCGCCGGGATCGAGGCGGCCGGCGGGCGTGCGCTCTACGTCCAGGCCGACGTCGCAGATCGCGCTGCGGTGCAGGACGCGATCACGACGGTGCGCGAGCACTTCGGAGGCGTGCACGGCGTCGTGCACTGCGCCGCCGTGCTCCGCGACGCGCTCCTCCGTGACGTCGGCACCGACGTCATGCAGTCCGTGCTCGCGCCCAAGCTCGCCGGCGCGCGTCATCTCGACGATGCGACGCGCGGCGACGATCTCGAGCTCTTCGCGCTTTTCTCGTCGGCGAGCGCGTGGCTCGGGAACGCGGCGCAGAGCGTGTACGCGTGGGCGAACGCGTCCATGGACGCGTTCGCCCACGCGCGTGCGAACGAGGTCGCGGCGGGGCGCCGCCGTGGTCGTACCGTGTCGATCGCGTGGCCGCTCTGGGCAGAGGGCGGGATGCGCACCGACGAGACCGCGATTGCGGCGATGCGGGACCAACTCGGGCTGGCGCCGCTGCCGACCGCGACCGGTCTCGATGCACTCGATCGTGCGCTCGCGTCGGACACGACCGTCGTCGCGCCGCTCGCCGGCAATGCGATCACGATCACGCGTGCGGTCCTGACGACGCAGCCGTCGGACGTGCACGCCGCGCCGACCGTCGCACGCGCGTCCGACGCGCGCGTCCAGCGCGCCGGCGTGAGGTCCGACCGCGAGGGCTTCGACGAACCGATCGCGATCATCGGCATCGCCGGTCGCTATCCCGGCGCGCGCGAGCCGCGCATGCTTCACCGCCTCGTCGCGGAGGGGCGTAGCGAGATCCGGCTCGCGCCCGAAGGCCGCCTCGGGCCCGAAGCAGGCTCCCCGATCCACGGCGCGTTCCTCGACGACATCGCTCGTTTCGACGCGCGTCTCTTCGGCATCACGCCGCACGAGGCGGCGCGTATGGCTCCCGAGGAGCGCCTCTTCCTCGAGACGGTCTGGGAGCTGCTCGAGGACGCCGCGTACACCCGCGAGGCGCTGCGCGCGCAGGCCGACGCGCGCGACGGCGCGATCGGCGTGTTCGTCGGCACGACGTACTCCAACTACGGGCGATTCGCGCATGAGGCGTCCGACCGGGGCCGTCTCGCCCTCGCCTCGCTGTACATCGTTCCGAACCGGGTCTCGCACTGGTTCGATTTAGATGGCCCGAGCCTCGCGATCGACACGGCGTGCTCGGGGTCGCTCTCCGCGATCCACCTCGCGTGCGAGAGCCTGCGACGCGGCGAATGCAGCGCGGCGATCGCGGGTGGCGTGAGCCTGTTGCTCACGCCCTGGCGTCACGTCGGATTCGGCGAAGTCGGCATGCTCGCCAGCGGCGGCGAGTGCCGCACGCTCGGTGATGGCGACGGCCTCGTGCCCGGCGAGGGAGTCGGCGCCGTCTTGCTCAAGCCGCTCGCGAATGCGCTGCGAGACGGCGATCACGTCCACGGCGTCGTCCTCGGCTCGGCCCTCAGCCACGGCGGGCGAACGCCGAGCGTCACCGCCCCCAACCCGCGCGCACAGGCGCGCGCGCTCCGTGCGGCCCTCGCGCGCGCTGGTGTGACGCCGGGGTCGCTCGGCTGGATCGAGGTCGCAGCCGCCGGTCTGCCGATCGCAGATGCCATCGAGATCGCGGCGCTCGGAAAGGTGCTCGCGCCGCGCGAGACGCCGGTCGCCATAGGCTCGCTAAAAGGCGCGATCGGCCATCTCGAGGCGGCCTCCGGCGTCGCGCAGCTGACGAAGGTCGTCTTCCAGATGGCCGACGCCGTCCGCGTGCGCACGCCGCACGCCGAGCGTGTCCGAACCGATCTCGACTGGGAGCGCGCGCGCGTGCGTCCGCAGACGACGACCGAGCCGTGGCCGCGCGAGCAAGGCGAGCCGAGGCGCGCCGTCGTGAGCGCGTTCGGCGCGGGAGGGAGCAACGCGCATCTCGTCATCGAGGAAGCGCCGCCGACGCACGAGGACATGGCGGTCGGGCCCGAGCTCGTGTGCCTGTCGGCACGCGACGAAGCGGAGCTCGCCGCGTACGCGCTGCGTCTGCGAGAGCATCTGACCGCGCATCCGAGCACGTCGCTCGCGCGCGTCGCGTACACGCTCCAGGTCGGGCGCGCGCCGATGGACACGCGCGCCGCGATCGTCATCGAGTCGCTCGACGCGCTCGTCGCCGCGCTCGACGTGCTAGCGCGCGGCGACACCGGATCGGCCTCGGGATGGCTGCGCGGCGTGGGGCGCGCGCCGAGCTCGCTCGCGCCGATCTACGGTGACGACGAGGGGCGCGGCATGCTCGCCGAGCTCGTCGCACGAAGTCGATGGAGCAAGCTCGCGCAGCTCTGGTCCGCGGGCGTGGCGTTCGACTGGCCGTCGTTGCGGCGCGCTGCCGGAGTGCGCCGCCTCGCGCTGCCTGTGCGCCCCCTCGCCGGCGAGCGGCACTGGATCGGAACGCCTTCCCGCGAAGTAGAAACCGAAGCGACCGTGGATGTCGGGCCGCCGCACGAGGCTTCCGCCCTGGCGGCGCCGGTCGAGACCGGCGCCGCCGGCGGATCGCCGACTGCACATGCGCGGTGGATCGACATCCTCCGCCGGCATGCGTCGGAGGTCCTCTCGGTCTCCGCGGCGGCGCTCGGAGCGGACGACGATCTCTTCGACCTCGGCATCGACTCGCTCGCGCTGATGCGCCTGCTCGCGCGAGTGCGCGACGCTCACGCGGTTCGCGTTCGCCCCGACGAGGTCGCGGACTGCCGCACGCTCGCCTCGATCGCGGAGCGGCTCGCGTCGCTCGCGAGCGGCCCGCGGACGACGCCCGCCGACGTGGCGCCGGTGGCGACGGGGCAAGCACGCCCGCACGCGCCACTCTCGCTGAACCAGGAGGCGATCTGGGTCGCGCAGCAGATCGCGCCCGAGGCGACCGCCTATCACGTCCCGGCTGCGTTCCGGGTGCGCGGATGGCTCGAGCCCGACGCGCTCGATCGTGCGGTGCGCGCGCTCGCCGAACGGCACCCCGCGATGCGCACCCAGGTCGCGATGATCGACGGCACGCCGCAGCGCCGCATCGCGCCGCGCCCGCTCGCCGGGCTCGAACGCCACGAGCTTCCCGGCGCGTCCCTCGAGACGTGCGAGGCGCGCGCGGCGGAGCTCGTCCACAGGCCGTTCGATCTCGAGGCGGGTCCGCTGGTGCGCGTGCACCTGATCACCGGCGCCGACGATGCACGGGTCGTCCTCGTCGTGGCGCACCACCTCGTCTGCGACGGCGTTTCGATGGCGGTCCTGATCGACGAGCTGACGGCGCTCGCCACCGGCGCGGAGCTCGCGCCGTCGCCCGCGACCGACTACGACGAGTTCGTCGAGTGGCAACGCGCGATGCTCGGCTCCGCCGATGCAGACGCGCACCGTGCGTGGTTCCGCCGAGCGCTCGAGGCACCGCTCGAGGCCGCGACGCTCCCGTACGATCGACCGCGCGGCGCGACGCGCCGGTTCGCCGGCGAGTACCACACGTTCGGGCTCGACGGCGCCACGATGTCGGCGCTCCGCGCGCTCTGCCGTGCGCGTGGCGCGAGCCTCTATCACGGGCTGCTCGCCGCGTTCGAAGCGCTGCTCTTCCGCTATGGAACGCGAGGCCCGATTGCGATCGCGACCGGCGTGCTGGGTCGGCCCGAGCCGCGCTTCGAGGGCGTGGTCGGCGACTTCAGCAATGTCGTGCCGCTCCGCGCCGAGGTCGACGGCGAGCTCGCATTCGACGCGCTGCTGCAGCGCGTCCGCGAGCATGCGCTGCGCGCGATCGGCCACGCCGACATGCCGCTTCTCGAGATCGTACGAGATCGCGACCGCGAGCTCGGGGAGGCGCCGCCGCTCACGGTCTGCTTCGCTCTCCAGAACTGGTTCCGCCAGTACGGCGGCGCCGTGCGCCGCGATGCGCCCGCCATCGCGCTCGATCCGATCTTCACGATTCATCAGGCAGGCGAGTTCGACCTCACGCTGATGATCTACGAGCGCGACGACGACGCGATCGCGGTGCTCAAGTACGACCCCGACCTCTTCGATCGCACGACCGTCGAGCGCATCGCGGGCCACTACGCGACGCTGCTCGCGGCGGGCGTGGCGACGCCCGAGCGCGAGATCTCGGCGCTGCCGCTCCTGAGCCGCGCCGAGCTCGCGCTGGTCCGAGATGGTTGGGCCTCCAACGATCGTCCGTTCCCCGACGACGTGTCGCTGCCCGATCTCGTCGAGCGCGTCGCCCGCGTGCGCGCGGCGGAGATCGCGGTGCGTGCCCCCGACGGCGACGTTCGGTACGCCGAGCTCGACGCGCGCGCTTCGCGCCTCGCGGTCGCGCTCTGTGAGCTCGGCGTCGAGCTCGGTGAGACCGTTCCGGTCCTCGCGCCACGCGGCGCCGGGCTGGTGACGGCGATGCTCGGCGCGATGCGCGCCGGCGGGGCGTACGTACCGATCGAGCCGCGTCTGCCCGCAGCGCGCATCGAGACGATACTCGCCGACTCTCGCGCGCGCGTTCTCATGGCCGCACGCGCCGCGGTCCCCGCACCGCGCGCGCTGCTCGCACGCCTCGGCGAGCGCACCGCCATCGAGACCGTCGTCTGGCTCGACGACGACACGAACGTCGAGATCGACCGCACCGCGCTCGCGGGCGCGCGCATGCTGCGCGCGCTCTTCTCGCGTGGCGCGCCCGCGCCTCGTGGAGGCGATCTCACGCTGCGCTTCGCAGCGCGCACGCTCGATCGCGCGCATCTCGCAGGCGCGGCACGCGAGCTGTCGGAGCGCCTGCGCCTCGAAGGCGTCCACCCCGGCGCGCCGGTCGCGATCCTGTTCTCCGATCCCGCCGCCGAGATCCTCGCGCGCCTCGCGATCGACGAGCTCGGCGCGCGAGTGGTGTCGCTCTCGCCGCGGTCCTCGCGTACCGAATCGCACCGGGCGCTCGTCGCCTCGAACGCCATCGCGCTCGTGTCGGAGCGCGCGCACGTCGACGCGCTCGACGAGCTGCACCAGCGAAGCGGAGGCGCGCTGCTCGCGATCTGCGTGGACGACTACGACCCCGGCGCTCTGCCCGATGACAAGGAGCACGCGATCCGCACGGTATTCGATGCCTTCAGCAACGTCGACGTCGACGAGCTGAGCGGCTACGGGTGGGCTGACAGCTACGAGCGACGTCGGTTCTCCGACGCCGAAATGCGCGAGTACGTCGAGAACTTCTGCACGAAGCTCGACTCGCTGCTCACGCCGAGCTCGCGCGTGCTCGAGATCGGCTGCGGCCAGGGCCTCGTGCTGTTCGAGATCGCTCCGCGCGTCGCTGAGTACGTCGCAACCGATCTCACGCCGGCGATCATCGAGCGCAACCTGCAGCGCGTCGCGCGGCGCGGCTTGAGCGGCGTGACGTTGCTGCCCCTCGCGGCGCGCGAGATCGATCGTGTACCGGGGCGGGGAACGTACGACGTCGTCATCGCCAGCAGCGTCGTCCACTACTTCCCGAACACGCTCTACCTCGAGGACGTGATCGATCGCGCGATCGATCTGCTCGGCACCCAGGGCGCCGTCTACATCGACGATCTCCTCGACCTCGACCTCAAGGAGTCGGTCGAGGAAGAGCTCCGGCGCTTCAAGGCCGAGCATCCGGACGCCGCGCCCAAGCTCGACTGGGATCAAGACCTCTTCGTCGGACGCGCTTTCTGGGCCGAGATCGCACGGCGCCGCCCCGAGATCGTCAGCGTGGAAGCGACGCCGAAGCTCGGACGCATTCCGAACGAGCTGACGCGCTTCCGGTACGACGTGCTGCTCCGCGTCGACAAGTCGCGCGCAGGCGCGCCTCGCGCCGCCGGCCGCCGGCCGATCGTGGATCTCGCGCTCTTCCGTGCCGCACCGCTCGACGCGGACCGAGAGAGCCCCGCGCTCGGCGATGCGCTCGGTCGTCTCGCGGCGGCCCGCTCGGACGTGCATGGCGCCAGCGCGGTCGCGGCCTGCGACGCGCGCGCGCCGAAGCCCGCCGTCGGGCCGAACGACCTCGCGTACGTGCTCTACACCTCGGGCTCCACCGGGGCGCCGAAGGGCGCGATGATCGAGCACGTCGGAATGCTCAACCACGTGTTCGCGAAGGTCCACGACCTCGCGATCGGTGAGCGCGACGTCATCGTCCAGAACGCGTCCCAGGGCTTCGACATCTCGGTCTGGCAGATGCTCACCGCACTCTGCGTCGGCGGGCGCACGCTCGTCGTCGACGACGACACCGTGCTCGAGCCGCGCGCGTTCCTCGACGTGATCACGTCCGAGGGCGCGACGATCCTCGAGGTCGTTCCCTCGTACCTCGCGGTGCTGCTCGAGGTGCTCGAGGCGGAGCCGCAGGTCGCGCTGCCGGCGCTGCGTTGGCTCCTCGTCACGGGCGAGGCAGTGAAGCCCTCGCTCGTCGAGCGCTGGCTGCGTCGCTTCCCCGCGATCCCGGTGGTGAACGCGTACGGACCGACCGAGTGCTCCGACGACGTGACGCACCACATCCTCCGCGCCGCACCGGAGGGCGAGACCACGCCCATCGGCGTGCCGGTCTCGAACTTCCGCATCTACGTCGTCGACGAGCACACGCAGCTCGTGCCGATCGGCGTACCCGGCGAGATCGTCGTCTCCGGCGTCGGCGTCAGTCGCGGGTATCTGAACGATCCGGAGCGCACCGCGCGCGCGTTCGGGATCGATCCGTTCCGCGGCACGGACGTGCGTCTCTATCGCACTGGCGATCTCGGTCGATGGCGCAGCGACGGAGTGCTCGAGTTCCTCGGACGTCGCGATCACCAGGTGAAGATCCGTGGACATCGCATCGAGCTCGGCGAGATCGAGGCGCGCCTCGCGGCGGTCGAAGGCGTCGCCGATGCCGTCGTGATCGCACGCGAGGACGAGCGCGGCGACAAGCAGCTCGTCGGGTACGCGGTGCCGCGTCCCGGCGTGATGCTCGATTCCGACACGGTCCGAACGCAGCTCTCGGAGACGCTGCCCGCAGCGATGGTGCCCGCGCACGTGGTCCTCCTCGCGTCGCTTCCGGTGACGGGGAATGGCAAGGTCGATCGGCGTGCGCTGCCGAAGCCGCAGCTCGACGGTGCTGCATCGAACGAAGCGCGCGTCGTGGAGGCTCCGCGCGGTGACCTCGAGCAGGCGGTCGCGGACGCGTTCGCGACCGTCCTCGCGATGCCCGTGGATCACGTCGGGCGCGACGACGACTTCTTCGTGCTCGGCGGCGACTCGATCAAGGCGATTCAGCTCTCGACGCACCTGCGCGCGCGCGGGCTCGCCGTGCGCATCCAGGACTTCTTCGAGCGCCCGCGGGTCGACGCGCACGCGAGCTATCTGCGCCGCGCCGATGCATCGCGGCGCGAGCGGGTCACCGGCGACGTCGCGCTCTCGCCGATCCAGCGCTGGTTCCTCGCGACGTATCGCGACCACCGGGACTGGTACCACCACCGCGCCGTCCTGCGCGTGCATGACGTCGACGCAGGTGCGCTCGCCGCCGCGTGGCGCGCGACCGCCGAGCACCACGACCTCTTCTGCGCTCGCCTCGCCGAACAGTCTGACGGTCCGGCGATCTTCGTGCCCGAGATCCCGTCGCCCGCCGCGCTCGAAATCGTCGATCTCGGCGATGCGGTCGATCCGTGGCAAGCGATCGAGTCGCACGGCGACGCGTGGCTCGAGCGTTTCGATCTCGCGAGTGGTCCGCTCGCTGCCGCGCACCTCTACCGGAGCGCGGGCGCGGGCGACGTGCTGGTCATCACCGCGCACCACATCGCCGTCGACGCGACGTCGTGGCGGGTGATCTTCGAGGATCTCGCGAGCGTTCTGCGAGACCTCGCGCGCGGCGATCGCCCGAACCTCCTGCGCAGCGATCCGTTCGCCGACGTGGTCCACGCGATCACCACGAGCGCAGCCGGCGAAAAGGGTCGGCGAGACCTCGCCTGGTTCCGCGCGCTCACGCGCGGCGAGTGGGCACGTCTGCCGGGGCGCAAGCCCGTCGCAGCGAGACCGCGCGGGGAGTGCCGGCGCGTGTCGAGCACGGTCGACCGCGCACGGATCGCCGAGCTCACGGCTGGGGCGGCTCGTTACTGCCGCGCCGATCTCCAGGACGTCCTCCTCACCGTCGTCACGAGCGCGATCGCGGAGTGGGCCGCGAGCCCGCGCGTGCTCCTCTCGATGGAGTCGCACGGTCGCGATCTCGGCGAGCATGTGGACGCGGGGCGCACCGTCGGATGGCTCGCGAGCCTCTACCCGATGGGCGTCGAGGTCGCGGCGGATCGTGATCTCGGCTTCCGCCTGAAATCGGTCAAGGAAGCGCTGCGGCGCGTGCCGGGCGGCGGCGTCGCGTACGGCGCCGCGCGCTGGATCGAGGGCGACGTCTCGCTCGCGATCGACCCCGAGATCACGTTCGACTTCTTCGGCGAGATCACCGCCCCGTCGAACGCGCCGTTCGCGCTCGACGTCGAGCGCTCGGGCCTTCGCACCGCGCCGTCGAGCCCGCAGGAGGTCCCGCTCGCGATCGAGGCCGTGCAGCGCGACGGCGCGCTCGATATCCACTTCGGCTTCCATCCCGACGAGCTCGACGAGGCCGCGTTGTCGCGGCTGCTCCGCCGCGTCGACGCCCTCCTCGAGGAGCTCGTCACGTTACTGCGCGAGCGTGATCACGCCGAAGCGACGCCGTCCGACTACGGCGCTCGCGACGTCGAGCTCGACGAGCTCACCGAGATTCAGTCCGCGCTCCACGGCATCGAGCTCTGAGCGCACACGCGCCGTCGACACCGAAAGCCCCAGCGATGAGCGAACGAGCACGCATCCAGAAGATCGTCCCGCTGACCCCCATGCAGGAGGGCCTCTATCTCGAGTCTCTCCGCAGGCCGGGCGACTCCTCCTACGTCGTCCAGCTCCGGCTCGCGTGCGAGGGCGAGCTCGACACCGGCCTGTTCCGAGCCGCGCTCTCCGACGTCGCGCGCGAGATCGAGGTGCTCCGTACCGTGTTCCTCGTGCAGGGAAAGCTGCGCCAGATTGTGCTCGAGCAGCGCTCCTTGCCGTGCGCGTTCGAGGATCTCTCGGAGCTCGACGAGCCTGCGCGCGAGGCACGCATCGCGGAGGCGATCGCGGCGGAGCGCCGCGAGGGTTTCGACCTCGCGCGCAAGCCTCTCCTCCGTTTCCGGGTCTTCCGGACCGGACCGCGCCAGCACGAGATCCTCTCGACCAACCACCACGTGATCCTCGACGGCTGGAGCATGGGCCTGCTCTGGGGCGAGATCCTCGCGTGCTACGAGGCGCGCGCGCAGGGGCGCTCGCCGGCGCCGACGTCGACGCTTCCCTTCAGTCGCTTCGTCGAGTGGTTGGGCTCGCGATCGAGCGAGGACGCGCGCGCGTACTGGAAGCGCGAGCTCGCGGACCGACCGGAGAACCGCACGTGGCCGCGGCGCGCGTCGACCGGCTACGTTCGCGCGCAACGAACGCTGCGCATCGATCCCGATCGCACGGCCGCGCTTCGTGCGTTCGCTTCGTCGTCGGGCGCGACAGTGAGCTCCGTCGTGCTCGCCGCGTGGACGCTCGTGCTGCGCGCGCACGCGGACTCCGACGACGTTACCGTCGGTGCCGTCGTCTCCGGGCGCGCCGTCGACTTCGAAGGTGCGGCCCAGGTCGTCGGGCTCTGCATCCAGACCGTTCCCGTCCGCGTGAGCGCGCCCGAGACTACGCCGATCCGCGAGCTCGTGCGGCGCGTGCACCAGAAGGTCGCCCTCGCGCAGCGCCACGGACACGTCCCTCTCGCGGAGATCCAGGCGATCGCGGGCAGCGATCGCGGTCCGCTTTTCGATCACCTGTTCGTGTTCGAGAACTATCCGCTGCCCGAGGCCCTCGAAGCGCGCGAAGGCGCGAACGACCCGCGGCGCGTTCGGATCTCGTACCGCGAGTCGGTCGAGCAGCCGCACTACGACCTCAACCTCATCTGCATGGACCAGGGCGGTCTCGAGGTGCGCTTCCTCTATGACGCATCGTCGCTCGACGCCGAGCTCGTCGCGCAGCTCGAGCGTCAGCTCGAGCTCGTGCTCGCTCGGTTCGCCGCCGTGCACCACGGCACGCTGGGCGACGCGTACCCGCTGGCGGAGGACGAGCGCCTCTTCCTCGTCGACACGCTCAACGCGACCTCGTCGCCGTATCCTCGCGACGCCACGATCGATGCGCTCGTCGAGGCGCGCGCTGCGGAGCGCCCGGACGCGATCGCCGTGACGCTGGGCGCGCACGCGCTCACCTACCGCGAGCTCGTCGCGCGCAGTCACGCGGTCGCGGCGATGATCGCCGACTCGCCCCGCGCGCCGGTCGCGCTGCTGGTCGAGACCGATTCCGACGTGATCGCGGTCCTGCTCGGGATCCTCCGTGCCGGGCGAGCGTACCTGCCGATCGATCCCGACTATCCGGCCGAGCGCATCGGCCTCCTGCTGCGCGACGCGGGCGTTCGCGTCGCGATTGCCGCGCGCCGTTTCCTTCCTGTGCTCGCGGCCGCGGGCTTCGACGGCGCGGTGCACGTCCTCGAGGACGCGGTGACGTGCGCGGGCTCGCCCACGCTGCGCGCGCACGGCGCCACCGACGACGCGTACGTGCTCTACACGTCGGGGTCGACCGGCACGCCCAAGGGCTGCGTCGTTACGCACCGCAACGTCGTCCGCTTGATCACCGGGCTCGAGTACGCGCCGCTCGGTCCGGGCGACACGCTCCTGCAGACCGGCGCGCTCGCGTTCGACGCGAGCACCCTCGAGATCTGGGGGGCGCTCGCGAACGGCGCGACGCTCGCGCTCGCGTCGCGAGACGCGCTGCTGTCTGCGGCGTCGCTTCGCGCGCGCATCGTCGAGACCGGGGCGAGCACGCTCTGGTTGACGTCGCCGCTCTTCAACAAGCTCGTCGACGACGACCCGGCGATCTTTCCCGGCGTGCGCCGTCTGCTGGTCGGCGGCGACGTGGTCTCCCCGCGCCACGTCGCGCGCGCGATGGCCGCGAACCCTGGTCTCGTGGTCGTCAACGGATACGGACCCACCGAGAACACCACGTTCTCCACCGTCCACGTTCTCGATCACTGCGACGGCGAGAGCTCGATCCCGATCGGCCGCCCGATCCGCCAGAGCACGGCATACGTCGTCGATCGGCTCGGCCGTCCGTGTCCGATCGGCGTGCCCGGCGAGCTCTGGGTCGGCGGCGACGGAGTCGCGCGCGGCTATCTCTCGCGCCCCGAGCTGACGGGGGCGCGGTTCGTGCCCGATCCGTTCGCGAAGGCGGCGACCGCGTACCGGACCGGTGATCTCGCGCGCGTGCGGCCGGACGGTGCGATCGAGTTCCTCGGGCGGGTCGATCACCAGGTGAAGATCCGCGGGCTGCGCATCGAGCTCGGTGAGGTCGAGCGCCACCTCGCGGCGATCCCCGATCTCGACGAGGTGCACGTCGCCGCGCGCGGCGATCGCGCCGACACGAAGGTGCTCTGCGCCTGGTACACCAGCCGCCGCGGCGTGATCCCGTCGAGCGTGCGCGAAGCGCTCCGCGCGACGCTTCCGGCGTGGGCGATCCCCACGCACCTCGTGCGTGTCGACGTCATGCCGTTAACCCGCAACGGCAAGATCGACGAGCGCGCGCTGCCCGAGCCGGGCAGCGTCTCGAGCGGCGTGACGACGGTCGCTCCTTCGACGCCGACCGAGGCCGTCTTGCTGGCGCTCTGGAAGGAGGTGCTCGGCGTCACGCACGATGACATCGGCATCGAGGACGACTTCTTCGATCACGGCGGACACTCCCTCCGCATCGTCGATCTGCACGCGAAGATCACGCGCCGCTTCGGCGTCGTGCTCCCGATCGCGGCGCTCTTCGAAGCGCGCACCGTTCGCACGCTCGCGTCGCGGGTCGACATCGCGCGCAGCGAGGCGTGGTCCGCGATCGAGCCCCTCGCCGATCGGCACGCCGCGGTGCCGCTCTCGCCGGCGCAGCGGCGAATGTTCATTGTCGACCGCCTCTCCCATGGGTCGACGGCGTACAACGTCACCGGCGGCCTCCGCATCGAAGGCATCGAGATCACGCGCGAGCAGATCCAGCGTGTCGTCGACACGCTCCTGGTGCGCCACGAGGCGCTCCGCACGGCGCTGGTGATCGAGGACGGTGTGCCGGTGCAGCGCGTCGTCGAGGGCGTACGCGCCGTGGTGGAGTACGACGAGTGCTCCGAGGAGCGCGTCGAGGACGAACTTCGCGCGATGGTGCGCCCGTTCGATCTCGGCCGGCCTCCGCTCGTCCGCTGGAAGCTACTGCGCGTCGGAGAGCGCCGCTTCGTCCTGTTGAGCGACGCGCATCACGCGGTGCTCGACGGCTGGTCGGTCAGCGTCCTCGCGCGCGAGATCCTCGCGATGCTCGGCGGTCACGAGCTCCCGGCGGCACCGGTCCAGTACCGCGACTTCGCGGCCTGGCAGCACCGCGCGATCGAGCGCGGCGAGCTCGCCGCACAGGAGCGCGCGTGGATCGAGGAGCTTTCGGGCGAGCTGCCGGCGCTCGATCTCCCGACGGACCGCCCGCGCCCGCGCGAGCGCAGCTTCCGCGGCGCGACGCATCGGTTCGTCATCCCGCCCGAGCTCGCCACCGCGCTCCGCGCGCTTGCGCGGCGCGATGGCTCGACGCTCTTCATGACGCTGCTTGCGGTGTTCGATGCGCTTCTCGTGCGTACCTCGGGTCAGTCCGAGGTCGTCGTCGGGATCCCGGTAGCGGCCCGCACGCATTCCGACGTCCGCGCCACGGTCGGCGCGTTCGTTAACATGCTACCGATCCGCACCGCGCTCGGCGAGGGCGCGACCTTCGCGGAGCTCCTGTCGACCGTGCGCGCGAAGTGCCTCGCGGCGTACGACCGACAGGACACGCCGTTCGAGACGCTCGTCGAGCGCCTGACGCTCCCGAAGGACGGCGCGCGCAACCCGGTGTTCGATGCGGTCTTCACGCTGCAGGCGCCCTTCGGCGAGGTGTCGGACGGAACGATCCGCATCGGCGAGGTCGAGCTCGACTCCACCACCGCGAAATTCGATCTCACGATGATCGCGCGCGAGCGCGGCGCGA
Organism: Sandaracinus amylolyticus; assembly: GCF_021631985.1. GTDB lineage: Bacteria > Myxococcota_A > Polyangia > Polyangiales > Sandaracinaceae > Sandaracinus > Sandaracinus amylolyticus_A. The sequence continues at coordinate 73,581 of NZ_CP070226.1, forward strand.
CGATCGACATCGCGATCGAGTACTCGACCGACCTGTTCCGTGGCGATCGGATCGAGCGCATGGCGTCGCACTTCCTGACGCTCGCAGAAGCGGCGTGCGCGTTCCCCGAGACGCCCGTCGATCGACTACCGATGCTCACCGCGGGCGAGCGACGCCTCGTCGTCGAGACGTGGAACGATCGTCGTGACGCGCGCTACCCCAGCGACCGCACGGCGCACGCGATCTTCGAGGAGCGCGCGCGCCGGCGCCCGAGCCACCCTGCGCTGCGTTTCGAGGGCCGCACGACGACGTACGGCGAACTCGACGCACAGGCGAACCGCATCGCGCGGGCGCTCGCGGATCGTGGCGTGCGCCGCGGCGACGTGGTGGCACTGCTCGTCGGGCGATCGCCGCGCATGATCGCGGCGATCCTCGCGGTCGCGAAGGCGGGCGCGGCCTACGTGCCGCTCGACCCGACGAGCCCGCGCAAGCGCCTCGAGTACATGCTCGTCGACAGCGGCGCGCGCATCCTCGTGACCGAGTCGGACCTCGGCGATCGCGTCTCGTTCGGCAAGCGCTTGCTGCTCGACGTGCCGGGCTGGGAGATGCTCGACGCGACACCGCCCGATGTCGGCGCGCACGCGACCGACCTGCTGCAGGTGATGTACACGTCGGGCTCGACCGGGAAGCCGAAGGGCGTCCTGCTCCCGCACCGCGGCATCATCCGGACAGCGCTGAACCGCAGCTATCTGGAGATCGATCCCGACGATCGCCTGCTGCAGCTCTCGAACTACGTGTTCGACGGCTCCACGTTCGACATCTTCGGCGCGCTCCTGAACGGCGCGACGCTGGTGCTCGTCCCCGAGCACGTCCTTAAGGACGTCGATCGCGTCGGCGAGCTCGTGCGCGAGGAGCGCGTCACGAAATTCCTCGCGACAACCGCGCTCTTCAACCTGCTGGTCGAGCGCGCGCGGCCCGATCTCGAAGGCGTGCGCGCGATCCTGTTCGGTGGACAGGCAGTGTCGGCGGCGCACGTGCAGAGGGCGTTCGACGCGCTCGGCCCAGGGCGCCTCGTACACATGTACGGCCCGTCCGAGACCTCGGTGTACGCGACGCACCATCGCGTCGATGTGATCGACGAGACGCTCGGCACGATCCCGATCGGCGTCCCGCTCGATCACACGCGCGTGTACGTCGTCGATCGCCACCTCGCGCCGCAGCCGATCGGCGTCGCGGGCGAGATCGTGGTCGGCGGCGACGCTCTCGCGCTCGGCTACCTGAATCGACCCGAGCTCACCGAGGCTGCGTTCGTCGCGGACCCGTTCGTGCCGCGCGGCGTTCTCTATCGTACCGGCGACATCGGGTGCTGGCTGCCCGACGGCACGCTGCGATTCCTCGGCCGGCGCGACCACCAGGTGAAGATCCGCGGCTTGCGTGTCGAGACTGGTGAGATCGAGACGCGCCTCCTCGACCATCCGGCGATGCGCGCCGCGCACGTTGCGGTGCGCGACGACGTTCTCGGCAACAAGAGCCTGGTCGCATATGTCGTGTGCGAGCGCGCAGTGCCCTCGGGCGATCTCCGATCGTTCCTCGCGGAGGAGCTGCCCGACTACATGATTCCGGCGGCGTTCGTCGCGCTGCCGGAGCTCCCGCTCACGCGCAACGGCAAGATCGACGACTCGCGGCTCCCCGCGCCGACGGAGAGTCCCGACGCGCCCGCGGCGCAGCCCGCGCGCACCGCGAGCGAGCGCACCGTCGCGGCCATCTGGTCGGAGGTGCTCGGGCCCGCCGCGCTCGACGTGCAAGAGAGCTTCTTCGACCGCGGCGGGAACTCGCTGACGCTCGTGCGCGTCCACGAGCGGCTCGTCGAGTCGTTCCCTGGTCTCGAGCTGCGGCTCGTCGAGCTCTTCGAGCACACGACGATCGAGCGCATCGCGGCACTCATCGACGAGCGCGTCGGAACGGCCGCGCCCTCGCGCGCGGCGCGATCCGGCGATCCACTCGCCGACGCGCGGGCGCGCGCAATGCGCCGCGAGCAGATGCGAGCGCGGCGTCGGCCGCGCTCCGGTGAGGCGGACGAGGAGGAGGCCTCGTGAGCTGGTTCGATTCTCAGCGCGACGAAGATCTGCGTGATGCCATCGCGATCGTCGGTCTCGCCGGTCGCTTTCCGCGCGCGGTCGATCTCGACGACTTCTTCGCGCGCCTGATGCGTGGCGAAGAGCTCGTGAGCCGCTTCGGGGACGAGGAGCTCCGTGCCGCGGGTGTGCCCGATGACGAGCTCCGGCATCCCGGATACGTCCGCGCGAAGGCGGCGCTCGAGCGTCCGTTCGACTTCGACGCGGCGCTGTTCGGGCTCACGCCGGCGCAGGCACGCCTGCTCGATCCCCAACACCGCACGATGCTCGAGCTCGCGCACGAGGTGCTCGAGGACGCGGCGATTGATCCCGCGCAGGATGGCGCGCGCATCGGCGTGTTCGCGGCGCAGTCGGCGAGCACGTACGTACGGGTGCTCTCGGAGCGCGAGATCCGCGAGCGCCACGGCGGCCTCTCGTTCCACTTCGGCACGGATCCGTCGTTCCTCGCGACGCGCATCGCGCACCGGCTAGACCTGCGCGGTCCTGCGATCACCGTGCAGACTGCATGCTCGAGCTCGCTCGCCGCGGTGCACCTCGCGTGCGGCGCGCTGCTCGATCACCGCTGCGATTTCGCGCTCGCGGGCGGCGTGTCGATCTCGTTCCCGTCCATCGAGGGCTACGTGGCGGAGAAGGGGATGATCCTCTCGCCGGAGGGGCGCTGTCGTCCGTTCGACGCGCGCGCTCGGGGCACCGTGCCGGGCAACGGCGGCGCGCTCGTCGCGCTGCAGCGCTGGGAAGATGCGCGCCGCGAGGGCTTCCGCGTCCACGCCGTGATCCGCGGCACCGCGATGAACAACGACGGTGCGGCGAAGATCGGGTACACCGCGCCGAGCGTCGAGGGCCAGGCTGCCGTGATCGCCGACGCCCTGGCGAGCGCGGGGCTTCGGCCGCGCGATCTCTCGTACATCGAGGCGCACGGTACCGGCACCGAGCTCGGCGATCCGATCGAGCTCGCCGCGCTGCAGCGCGTCTACGGCGCCGACACCGACGAGCGCGGCTTCTGCGCGATCGGATCGGTGAAGGCAAACGTCGGGCACCTCGACGCCGCGTCGGGCGTCACGAGCCTCGTCAAGGTCGCGCTCGCGCTGCGCGCGGGCGTCCTGCCGCCGACGATCCACTTCGAGGCGCCGAATCCCGCGCTCGAGCTCGATCGCAGCGCGTTCTACGTCGCGTCCGCCGCGAGGCCGTGGCATCCGCGCCACGGCGCACGACGCGCGGGCATCAGCAACTTCGGGATCGGCGGCACCAATGTCCACGCGATCGTGCAGGAGGCGCCGCCGCTGCCGCCGCGCGAACGTGCGCCGCGCGACGCGTGGTCGGTGCTCCCGCTGTCCGCAGCGACGCCGAGCGCACTGCGGCGCCGCGCCGAAGACCTCGCTGCGCACCTTCGCGCGCACCCCGAGCTCGTGCTCGCCGACGTCGCGCTCACGCTCGCGCGAGGCCGTCGCGCGCTCCCGGTCCGCGCAGCGCTCGTCGTGCGGAGCCTTCTCGAGCTCGATCCGGCACGGCTGGTGGCGAGCGTGCGCGACCCGCAGCACCGGCCTGCGCAGAGGGTGCTCGCGATCGGCGGGAAGGCGCCTGACGCTGCGTCCATCGCGGCGCTCGTCGCGGAGCGCGCGCCGTTCCGACGGGCGTGGGCCGAGACCTGCAGCGAGCTCGCGATCGCACTGCCCGGCGAGCTCGCCCCCGACGAGCTCGCCGCTGCCGTCGCGATTGCCCAGGTGCGCGCGCTCGAGCGAATCAAGGCACTCCCCGCGCACGGCGTCGGGGCGCGCGCGCGCGCGCTGCTCGCGCTCGGATCGGCGCCGCCCACCCGTGCGGTGCTCGCGGAGATCGCGCGCACCGAGCCCGCGACCGACGCGGAGCTGAGGGGCGAGCACGTCGTGCGCCTCGGATCGGGCGAGCCCGGTCGTGAGCTCGCCGAGGCCGTCGCGCGCGCGTTCGAGTCCGGTCTCGATGTGCGGTGGCGCGCATGGCACGAAGGCGACGGAGCACGACGCATCGCGCTGCCGGTCTATCCCTTCGAGCGGAAGCCGTGGATCGCGTCGGAGCGCCTCGAGCGCGCCGCGCTCGGCGAGCGGAACGCCGCCGAGGCGGACGCTACCGCAGCCCACCTCGCGCGGCTCGTGCGCGACGCGCGCCAGGCGCACCACGATCCTGCGGCCGCGGTGCTCGCACCGGAGCTCGACGCGATCTGCATCGACGCGATCGCGTCCCTGCTCGCGCCGCACCTCGCTTACGGTGAGCGCGTCTCGAGGGCGCAGCTCGAAGCGCGCGTCGGGCTGCAGCGCGGTCGCTCGCGCGAGCGCCTGCTCACCGCGATGGTGCGCTGGCTCGAGCGTGACGGGCGCGTCGCGATTGACCACGACGGATCGGTCCGCGCGCTGGCTCCGCTCACGCCCGCCGAGGACCCGCGGGAGCGCAGCGCGGCGTGGCAGCGCCGGCACCCGCGATTCGGCGGCTTGCTCGCACTCCTCGACGTCTGTGTCGAAGGCATCCCGGCGGTGCTCCGCGGCGAGCGCCTCGGTCTCGCGGTGCTCTATCCGAAGGGCCAGCCCGATCGCGTCGCGTCGCTGCTCCGCGACGTCCCGCGCACCGGCTGGCACCCTGCGCTGATCGACGCGGCGGCGCGCTGGGTCGGCGAGCTCGCACGCGCGCGTGGTCGCCTGCGCGTGCTCGAGATCGGCGCCGGCCAGGGCGAGCTCTTCGCGCCGGTGCTCCGCGCCCTCGAGGCGTCCGGCGCGGAGTTCGAGCTCGTGTTCACCGATCTCGCGCGCAGCTTCGTGGCCGACGCCGAGCGCCGATGGGGCACGCTCGGCGGTCGCGTGCGGTACGCCGTCCTCGACGCGGCACGCCCCGCGGCGGCGCAAGGCGTCGAGGAGGGCGCATGGGACGTAGTCCTCGCACTCGACGTCGTGCACGCAACGCCCGACGTCGCCGCGGCGACGTCGAACCTCGGTCGCCTGCTCGCGCCCGGCGGGTCGCTCGCGCTGGTCGAGATGGTGCGGCCCATCCCGTGGGGCGATCTCGTGTGGGGCCTCACCGACGGCTGGTGGGCCTTCGACGACGCGTTCCGCACGCACTCGCCGCTGCTCACGATCCCCGCGTGGCGCGCTGCGCTCGGGGCCGCGGGGTACGCCGAGGTCGACGTGCTGCCCGGCGAGCCTGATGCGCGCGACTGCGACCATGCGCTCGTGGTCGGCAGCGCCTTCCGCGAGGTCCCTCGCGCGCTCCCGACGCCAGAGCCGGCGCGCGGCGCCGCCGCGCCCGCCGCGATCAAGCACGACGACGATCTCGAGCACATCGTCGCGCGTGCGCTCGGCGAACTGCTCGGCGTCGCTGCCATCGGTCGCGATGACGACTTCTTCGAGCGAGGCGGCGACTCGCTCGTCGGTATTCAGCTCGCCGCGCGGCTCGAGTCGCGGCTCGGCGTGTCGCTCTCGCCCGACTTCGTCGCGGAGGCGCCCACCGTGCGCGAGATGAGCGCGCTCCTGCGAGCCCGCGTCGCAGGCGCGCGCGGCACGACGCGCTCGTCCGCGCTGCGCGTCCGCGCGGGCGACGACGCGCTCCCGCCGGTGTTCCTGCTCCCGGGGGCCGGCGGCCGTGCGCTCGCCGCGCGCACGCTGGCGCTCCACCTCGAGGACGATCACCCGTTCCATGCGCTCTCCGCGCGAGGGCTCGAGTCGGGCGAAGAGCCGCTGTCGACGATCGAGGCCGCCGCTGGGCACTACCTCGCTTCCATCCGCGCCATTCAGCCGCGCGGGCCTTACTACCTCGTCGGCGCGTCCCTCGGCGGAATGGTGGGGTTCGAGCTCGCACGACAGCTCGAGTCGGAAGGCGAGCGTGTCGCGTATCTCGCGATGCTCGACACGCCCGGTCCCGGGCACTACCCGCGCGTCTTCGACGACGAGATCGACGCGATCGGCTACTTCCTCCGTGACGTGCTCCGCTTCCCGGTGGAGCACGGCGTCCTGCGCGCGTTGCCGGACCGCGACGCACGTCTGACGTGGGCGCTCGAGCAGCTGCGCGGGCGCGGCGCGAGCTTCGCCGACGTGCAACTCGACGGAGCGCGCCGGCTTCTGCGCGTGCTCGAGAGCGACATCACCGCGATGCTCGCGTATCAGCCGAAGCCCTGGGACGGACGCGCCTCGTTCGTCTTCGCGGAATCGCGGCGACCGCACTGGGATCCCGCGACTCCCTTCCTCGCGTGGCAGCCCGTCGTGCGCGGCGGTCTCGAGCTCCTCACCGTCCCGGGCGATCACGCGTCGATGTACGAGGAGCCCCACGTACGCTCGCTCGCTCGCACGCTCTCGCGCGGCCTCCGCGAAGCCCGCACGCGCGGCTGAGCACGACGCCCGCTCGAGACCGCTCGAACCTTTCCCCGCTCCGAGAGCTCCCAAGGAGAGTCATGAATTCCGCAGCTCGTACCGACCACTACGACGTCACGATCCTCGGCGCTGGAATCAGCTCGACGATCGTCGCGAGCATCCTTGCGCGACAGGGCCTGCGCGTCGTGATGCTCGAGAAGAACTCGCATCCGAAGTTCGCGATCGGCGAGTCCACCATCCCGACCACGTCCGGGCTGCTCTCGCTGCTCGCAGTGCGCTACGGCGTGCCCGAGCTCAAGCACCTCACGTCCGCCGCCGCGCTGCTCGACAACGTCTCGAACACCTGCGGCATCAAGAAGAACTTCGGGTTCGTCTATCACCGCACCGACGCGCCGCGACACCCCGACGAGTTCAACCAGGTCGGCGCGGGCGAAGGATGGGAGACCGAGGCCCATCTCTTCCGACAGGACGTGGACGCGTACATGCTCCACACCGCGATTCGCTACGGGGTGCGCGTCCACCAGAACATCGACGTCACGAGCGTTGATCTGCGTGACGACGGAGTGATCACGCATACCAAGGGTGGTCGCTCGTTCTCCTCGAAGTTCGTGGTCGACGGCACCGGCTGGGACTCGGTGATCGCGCGACAGGAAAAACTGCGGACCGGCCTCTCCGAGATCCGCACTCACTCGCGCAGCATCTTCACTCACATGCTCGACGTGCGCCCGTACGAGGAGTGCGTGTCGATCGACACTCCGTCGAAGCTCAGCCAGGGGACTCTGCACCACCTCTTCGACGGAGGCTGGATGTGGGTCATCCCGTTCAACAACCACGAGCGCTCGAAAAACCGCCTCGTGAGCGTCGGCCTGCAGCTCGATCCGCGCCGCTGGCCGCGCCGCCCCGAGCTCGCCGCGGAGGACGAATTCCGCGAGTTCCTCCAGCGACATCCCGATGTCGCGTTGCAGTTCCGCGATGCCAAGGCGGTGCGCGAGTGGACCGTCACCGGAAATCGCGTCCAGTACAACTCGCATCGAAACGTCGGCAAGCGCTACGCGTTGCTGTCGCACGCGATGGGCTTCATCGATCCGCTCTTCTCGCGAGGCCTCCAGAACACGTATGCGGCGATCGCGATGATGATTCCCGCGATCCTCGATGCGTTCCGTGACGGCGACTTTTCGGTCGAGCGCTTCGAGTCCCTGAACACGCTCCAGGAGACGCTGATCCGGGGCAATGATCAGCTCGTGCACTCGTCCTACGTGTCGTTCCGCGATCACCGCCTCTGGAACGCCTGGTACCGCTTCTGGGTGCTCGGATCGATGTACGGAATGCTGGCCGTCAATTACGTGCGCGCGCAGCGCCAATTGACCGGCGACGATGCGTGGCTCGACAAGGTCAATTCGTTCGAGGCGAACGGGTGGATCGCGCCGAACGATCGTGAGGTGGTGGACCTCGTCGATCGCGGTGCCGCCGTGATGAGCGAGGTCGAAGCGGGGCAGATCGGCGTCGAGGCAGCGGTCGAGCGCATCCAGTCGCTCCTCGACTCGGCGGACTTCATTCCGCCGTTCTATCCGATCCGCGAGCTCCACAAGCGCACGCACGAAGTCGGTCCCGAGGCTGAGCAGCGTGTGCTCCGCTGGCTCACGCAGGAGATCCCGCAGCACCTCCGGGACAAGTACTTCCATTTCGATCTCTCGATTCTCGAGAAGCTTCACGCGGCGGAGCTGAAGGAAGCTGGCGCGAAGTTCGACGAGATCGTGAGCGACGGCCGCACCCTCGGCCTGCGACTGCACAGGCTCGCGTCGCAGGACGCGGCGATCACCCCGGCAGAGTGAGGACGACCGTGAGCCTGCCCATCGACGACGTGCTCTATCTGAGCGCGGCGGACATCGAAGCTTCGCTCGCAGGTGCCGAGCTCGAGCTCGTCGACCGCGTGCGCGACGCGTACGAGCGACATTCTGCTGGCCGGTCGGCCGTTCCGCACTCCGTGTTCGTGCGGTTTCCCGAGCGGCCGCGCGATCGCATCATCGCGCTGCCTGCATGGCTCGGCAGCGCTCCGGAGCTCGCGGGGATCAAGTGGATCTCCTCGGTCCCCGGCAACCACGAACGCGGCATCGATCGCGCCTCCGCGGTGATGATCCTGAACGACCTCGAGACCGGCCGCGCGCGAGTCGTGATGGAGGGATCGATCGTGAGCGCGTGGCGAACGGCGGCGTCCGCCGCGCTCGCAGCGCGCACGCTCTCCTCGGAGGAGCGCCCCGAGCGCGTCGCTCTCGTCGGGTGCGGCCGGATCCAGCTCGAAGTGCTCCGGTTCCTGCGGGCCGTGTTCCCGTCGCTCCGGCAGGCGGTGATGCTCGACACAGACGCCGGCGCCGCGGCGCGCTTCGCCGATACGGCTGCTCGCACGCTCGGTGCGATGCACTTCGAGACTGCGCCCACCCTCGAGGCGCTCTTCGCGTCGGCTGCGCTCGTGTCGCTCGCGACGACGTCGGGCACGCCGTTCATCGAGCCGGCCGCGCTCTCGTCGGCACCCCGCGGTTCCACGATCCTGCACCTGTCGCTCCGTGATCTGGCGCCGTCGATCGTCCTCGGTGCGCACAACGTCGTAGACGACGAGGATCACGTCTGTCGCGCCGAAACGTCGTTGCACCTCGCGGAGCAGGAGGTCGGACACCGACGCTTCGTGCACGCCGCCCTGGGCGACGTGACCGCGGGTCGTACGACGGCCCGTCCCGACCGGGACCGACTCGTCGTGTTCAGTCCGTTCGGCCTCGGCGTGCTCGACCTCGTCGCAGCCGATCTCGTCGCGCAGCGGGCAATCGCGAGCGGGCGCGGCACCGTCCTGCGCGGGTTCTTCCCGCCGCGCGTGATCGCGCGCGAGGAGTCGGGGCGATGACCGCTCGATCGCTCGACCGTGCTGCGGTCGCGGACGTCGTCCGCCGCAGCGTGCGCGAGGTCCTGCCCGATCTCACGCCCGAGATGATTGCGGACGACTCCGTGCGACTCGCGGATGTCGGCGCGAACTCGGTCGACCGCGTCGAGATCGTGATGCTCTCGCTCGAGTCGCTCTCGCTCGCAGTGCCCGCGGCGGAGCTCGCGAGCGCGCGCAACCTCGGCGGCCTGATCGACCTGCTCACCGCGAGCCTCGCTTCGCGTGCGGGAGCGACTGCGCGATGACGGCTCCGTCGCCGAGTGGGTCGCATGCGCAGGGTCCCATCGCCGTCACCGGCGTCGGCGTGGTCTCCTCGATCGGGCGCGGCGTCGCGTCGTTTGCCGCCGCGTTGCGCGCCGGGCGGATCGGCGTGCGCGCGGTCGAGGGGCCTGGCCCGCTGCGTGTCGCGGCGCTACTCGGCGAGCTCGAGCTCGCGACCGAGATCGAGCGCGTCCTGGTCGCGTGCGGGCGGCGTCCTGACGAGCTCGCGACGCGCGCGGTGCGGAGCGCCGCGAGGGCGCAGTGGTCGGTGCGCACCGGCGTCGCCGCCGCCTTCGAGGCCTGGCTCGACGCCGAGCTCGATCGCAGCATCCTCGCGCCCGAACGGGTCGCTGTCGTCGCGGTCTCGCCGCCCGGCCCCGCGCACCGCGATGCGCTCGACGCGCGCTATCGCGATCGGCTGGTCCACGCGCCCCCGACGTACGCGCTGCAGCACCTCGACACCGAGCTCGTGTCGACGTGGAGCGAGATCGTCGGCGCGCACGGAGAGGGGTTCTCGGTGGGCGGCGCATCGGCGAGCGGTCAGACGGCGATCGTCAAGGGCGCGCAGCTCGTGCGTCACGGTCTCGCCGACGTGTGCATCGTCATCGCCGGCGCGGCGCACCTCGGCGCGCTCGAGATCGCCGCGCTCGCGAACCTCGGCGCGCTCCGCTGTGATCCCGGCAGCGGCCCGCCCGAGGCGGCGAGCCGTCCATTCGACCGCGCGGCCGCGGGGTTCGTCTACGGCCAGGGCGCGGCAGCGCTGGTGCTCGAGTCGGAGGCTTCGGCGCGCGCACGCCGTGTCGCCACGCGGTGCACGATCCGCGGCATCGCGCTCTGCCTGAGCGGCACACGCGCTCCGACGCCCAGCGCGGACGCCGAAGCGCGCGTGATGCAGAGCGCGCTGCGCGACGCTGGTCTCGATCCGACCGACATCGACTACGTCAACGCGCACGCCACCTCGTCGCCGCTCGGCGATCAGGCCGAGGCACACGCCCTCGGCCGTGTGTTCACCGATCACGGCGCCCGGCCGCGCGTGAGCTCCACCAAGGCGCTGATGGGCCACTGCCTGGGGTCGGCAGGCGCGCTCGAGATGATCGCGACGATATCGCAGATGAGCGACTCCGTACTGCACCCGCAGCCGCACCTCGAAGACCCGATCGACCCCGAGCTCGCGTTCGTCGCACGAGCGTGTGAGCGCGCCGAGGTACGGCGCGCGATATCGAGCTCGTTTGGTTTCGGGGGAATCCACACGACTCTCGTGCTCGAGCGCGGCGCTCCGAGCCACACCGGAGGTGCAGAGTGAGCGTCGGAATCGAAGCGATGAATCTCTACGCGGGATCGACTCGACTCGACGTGCGCACTCTCTTCGAGGCGCGCGGGCTCGACCTCGATCGGTTCGCGAACCTCATGATGCGCGGCAAGTCCGTCGCGCTCCCGTGGGAGGACGCGGTCACGCACGCGGCGAACGCCGCGAAGCCGTTGATCGACCGACTGCCACCTTCGGAGCGCGACCGCATCGAGATGGTAATCACGGCGACCGAGTCCGGTCTGGATTTCGGCAAGTCGCTCGCCACCTACGTCCACGCGCACCTCGGGCTCCGTCGCTCCTGTCGGCTCTTCGAGATCAAACAGGCCTGCTATGGCGGGACTGCGGCGCTGCAGATGGCGGCGTCGTGGGTGGCCTCCGGCGTCTCGCCCGGCGCCAAGGCGCTCGTCATCGCGACCGACGCCGCACGTCCCGCGATCAGACTCTCGTACATGGAGCCGTCGCAGGGCACCGGTGCGGTCGCGATGCTCGTCGGCGACCGGCCTGACGTGCTCGCGCTCGACCTCGGCGCGAGCGGGACCTGCAGCTACGAAGTGATGGACACGTTCCGCCCGCGACCCGACGAGGAGACGGGAGACGCCGATCTGTCGCTGCTCTCGTACCTCGAATGCCTCGTGCACGCCTATCGTGCGTACGCGGAGCGAGTGGAGGGCACCGATCTCCGCACCACATTCGATCATCTCGCGTTTCACACGCCGTTCGGCGGGATGATCCGTGGCGCGCACCGGAAGCTACTCCGGGGCGAGGGCGCGCGCGGGGAGGAGATCGAGCGGGACTTCGAGCGTCGAGTGCTCCCCTCCATGCGGTTCAACGTAGAGATCGGCAACCTCTACTCGGCCTCACTCTACGCCGCGCTCGCGGCGCTCGTGGATGGGCTCGCCGGATCCGCGCTCCCCGCGCGAGTGGGCCTGTTCTCGTACGGCTCCGGGTGCGCGTCGGAGTTCTTCAGCGGCACGATCCCCGGACGCGCATCGGAAGTGATCGCGCCGATGCGGATCGGCGATGCGCTCGCTTCGCGCGCCCCGATCTCGATGTCGCAGTACGAGCGCATCCTCGAGGCCACGGCCGCCCTCCCGTTCGGCACCGAGGACGGCGAGCCCGACGCACAGGGGCTCGAGGCCCTCTACGAGCAGACGTTTGCGCGACGGCCGCTGCTGCGCCTGCGCGGGATCCGTCGCTTCCACCGCGAGTACGAGTGGGGCCGATGAGCACGCCGCTCCTGCTCGAAGTGGTGCGCGGGGGCCCCGTGCACCGCATCCGGCTGCCCTCGCCTACGCGTGGCCACGCGCTCGACGACATCGGTCTCGACGCGCTCTGCGGAGCGCTCCGCGAATCGGCGCGCGACGCGTCGTCCCGCATCGTCGCGCTCGAGGGCAGCGCCGGCACCTTCTGCATCGGGATGGACCTCGACGCGGCGACGGGGCGCGGCACTCGATCGTTCACGCCGCGCAAGTACGCCGACACCCTCGCGCTCGTCGCGGAGGTCGGGGTCGTGGTGGTCGCGGTCGTCGACGGTCGCGCGCTCGGCGGCGGCGTCGGTCTCGCCGCCGCGTGCGACCTCGTCTTCGCAACGCCTCGCGCGACGTTCGCGCTTCCCGAGGCGCTGCTCGGCCTCGTGCCCGCGATCGCGTCTCCCCCGCTCGTCCGACGCGTCGGATTCCAGCGTGCGTATCGACTCGCCCTCACGACCGAGCCCGTCGACGCGGCGCGCGCGCTCGCGCTCGCCCTCGTGGACGAGGTGCACGAAAACCCCGAGGACGGGCTGCGCCGCCTCGCGCGGCGCCTCCGCCACGTCGAGCCCGCCGCGATCGCCGCGATCAAAGCGCATTTCCGGCGTGTCCATCGCGCGCCCGACGAGGCAGAGGAGCTCGCGATCGAGCGCCTCGACGCGCTGCTCGCGAGCGCTGCGGTGCGCGAGCGGATCGCCGCCGTCGCGGCATCCGAATGAGAGACATCGAGGAGGAACGAGTGGAGCTCGCCCGTCATCCTGCGCACGATCGGTCACGCATCGCTGCGCCTGCCCGTCGCCACACCACGCTCGGAGCACGAGCATGAGCGCGACCGCGACGCGGCACGTCGATCCAGCCTGGTTCCCGACGCTCACGCCGGCCGATCGCCACGTCGCACGCCTGATCTGTCTGCCGTACGCAGGCGGCGGATCTCCGCTCTTCCGACCGTGGCGCGAGCACCTCTCGCCCTCGCTCCAGATCTGCCCGATCGAGCTGCCCGGTCGCTGGGGTCGCGTTCGTGAGCAGCCCTACTGCGATCTCGTCGCGCTCGCGGACGCGATCGCGGAGCGTGTCGCGCTGCTGTCCGCGCTGCCGACCGTGATCTTCGGATACAGCTACGGCGCGCTCCTCGCCTACGAGCTCGCGCATCGCCTGCTCGCTCATCACGGAATCGCCGTGCGGCACCTCTTCGTGGCGGCACGGCGCGCTCCGCACCTACGCGATCCCGGCCCTCCGATGCACACGCTATCCGACGACGCATTCCAGCTCGCGGTGGAGCGCACGTACGAGGGCGGCCTCGACCCGGCGCTCCTCCGCGACCGGGACATGGCGGCGCTGCTCCTCCGCGTGCTGCGCGCCGACATCGAGGCGGTCGAGACGTACGAGCACGAGCCGCGTCCCGCACTGCCGTGCTCGATCACCGCGTTCGGTGGACGCGAGGATTCGACCGCGACCCCCGCGCAGATCGACGAGTGGGCCCGACACACTGCCGGGTCCTTCTCCACGACGTTCTACGACGGCGGGCACTTCTTCGTGCGCACGCACTGGCGATCGATGCTCGCGGAGATCGATCGCGTGTGCGCGGCGTTCGAGGCGCGCTCGCCTGCATGACACGGCCGAGCGGCGCTCGCGTGTCGTTCGACGAAGGAGGAAAGCAAGTTGGAACGCATCCACGACGTCGCCATCGCAGGCGGCGGAATCGGCGGGCTCACGCTCGCGCTCGCGCTCGCGAACCGAGGCGTGTCGGTGACCGTGCTCGAGCAAGCATCGACGTATAAGCCCATCTATCGCGGTGAGTACCTGCAGCCGCGCAGTCAGGAGATCTTCGACGAGCTCGGGATCGGCGCAACGATCGAGGCGGTGACGGTGCCGGTGTACGTCAGCCGCGCGGGCACCGAGGATGATGGCGTGTTGATGGACGTCGACACGCGCTCGTTCGGTGCGCTGCAAGGTCGGAATGGGTTCCATCGCGACATCCACGGAGCGGTGCTCGCGCCTCTCCGGCGCCTCAGCAACGTCGAGGTGCGCATGGGTGCCCGCGTGGTCGACGTGAAGCGCGAGAGCGAGACGTGGTCGATCGAGATGCCGCACTCGTCGCTTCGCGCTCGGATCCTCGTGGGCGCGGACGGTCGCGGCTCGCGCGTGCGCGAGCGCCTCGGGATCGTCGCCAGCGAGCGCCGGTATCCCGGCGCGGTGCTCGCCGTCACCGTGCAGCTCGATGACGAGCCCGAGGCGTGCTCGGAGAATCTCCTCGGCACGCACGAGAGTGGGCTCTTCTTCCCGCTCCCGAACCGCAAGGCCCGCCTCTACTTGCTCGTGCACGAGGACGAGCGATACGCGTGGATCAAGAGCCAGCCGGACCGCGGCCTCTCGCATGTGCGCGATCGACTGCGCGCGCTCTTCCCACGGCTCGCGTCCGCGGTGGCGCGGATCGGGTCGCTCTCGGAGTTCCAGAACATCCCCGCGTACCATCTCACGACCGATCGCTGGGTCGTGGACCACGCGGCGCTGATCGGTGACGCGATCCACTGCGTGCATCCTGCGCTCGGACAGGGAATGAACCTCGCGATCGCCGATGCCGCGGAGCTCGCCCGAGTGCTCGCGCACGCGCTCGAAGCAGGCCGCACCGATGCGGAGACTCTTCGCGAGTACGAGAGCGCGCGCCGGTCACACGTAACGTACATCCAAAAAGACGGCGACCGATCGCGGGAGATGCTGCTCCGTCGCGACCGCATGACGGTCGCCCTGCGCAACCGCGTTTTCCGCAACGGTGCTCGGGCGCAGCATGCGATGCGCCGCATGCACGCGGTCTATGCCGGAGTCGAAGCGCCGCCGTCGCCGCTCGAGGAAACGCTCCTCTCGCTCGCGCTCGTGTTCCCCAGCTTTGATCGCGTGCTCGCGCGCTGACGCCACCCAAAATGAGCGTCGCTCCGGTACCCCAGCTCCGCGCATTACGCCAGCGCGCTTCGAGGCCCGCGCGATTCGCGCGGCGACCGCGGCGCCGTTGTCGCGGCGTCGGTGCCGGCGAGCGCGAGGTCGGAGCACCATTCCCGACGACGAATACTCGACGTGTGCCGAGAGCGTGGCTGGGTCGTGCAGATGACGACCGCGACGGTCCAGCTCCAAGCCGGAGAGACGCTGCGGCGCTGGCGCTGTGGGTGTTAACAGCCCGAGTCCGTCGAGGTGGTGCTCACGACCAGGCGGGTGCTGCAGTCCCGCACGGCGCGGACCTCGAGATGGTCGCCCTGCTCGCGATGATCAGAACGTAGAGCATCGACTCGCCGTGCACGTCGCGCGGCTCGTCGCCGTGACGCTCGCTGCGCTGTTGCGTGACCTGGAGCACCGCGCGCGCGCGCGGGCTCCCCCTCGAGCGTGCGGAAGTGATCGACGAGGATGTCGGCGTACTCGCTGCTCGCGCCGTTCTCGACGTGCGCGACCTCGGCGTACACGAAGCGCTCCGCGGCGCGCACCGCGAGGAAGAGACGCGTCGACGTGTACTCGTCGCCGTCGGCCGACGACGTCGTGAAGAGGAGCCTCGCGTCGGCATCCGTCGCCACGCCAGCGGGTCGCTGCACCTCGACACGCACCTCGCGCGGACGCCGCGAGCACGAATCGTCGCGACCGCACGCGCGAACGTGCGCATCGCGCGCGAGGCGATCGAGCAGCGCCTGGTGGCGATCTTCCGGGACGTCCGCGCCCGCGACGCGCTCCAGCGCGCGCTCGACCGCGTCGCTCCTGTGCGCTGCAGCCGCGCGCTGCCATGCAGCGCGTGCTTCGCCGCGGCGGCCGCTCGCCTCGAGAACCAGGCCGAGGTTATAGAGACAGGCCGCGATCGTCGCGGGGCGCGCATAGGGCGCGACGAGCCTGGGCTCGGCGATCCGCAAGTGCTCCTCGGCGCGCAGGCGATCGCCGGCGCGGTGCGCGATGAGGCCCGCCTCTCAGCGCGGGCCCAGCTCGAGCGGCTCGATCACAAGCGCGCGCTCGAGCGCGGCGAGCGCGGCGTCGTGGCGCTCGGCGCGATGGAGCTCGCGCGCCTCGCGCACCAGCGCGTCTCGGCGCGCCTTGACGTCGCCTCGCGGGAAGCGAAGATCGCCGCGCGCGTCGTGGAGCGCGATCGAGCAGCGCGACGACGACGCGAGCGTCGCCGCGGCAGGCGCGCTCGCCTCGGACGCGCGGTCCGGGGGCGCGACCGGCGCGGTCGGGCTCGCCATCTCTCCGCCACCCGAGCCTCCGTCGCTGCATCCGACGGTCATCACCGCCGCGAGCGCGGCCCACCCGGTCCATGTGCGCATTTCGCCGCGTAGTACCACGCCCCTACCCGCCGCGCGGCACGCCGGTCCCGCGCCGGAACGCGCGACCGAAATTCGCCGCGTCGGAGTAGCCGAGCCGCGACGCGATCGGCGAGCAGCGTGGCGTGACGGTTACGCGTAGCTCGCGGCGGAGATCCAGCGCGAGCTTGTGGACGCGACGCGCGGCGCCGACGGATCGAGCGTCGCCCTCGCCGAGATCGGCGCGGCGGACGCGCCGCGGCTCGTGGCGCGGCATATCGCGAGCGCCCGCCGCGTGGAGTGGTTCGACGAGCGGGGCGATCGCGTCGCGCAGCGCTTCGACGACATCGCGTGCAGCGACTGGGAGCTCGCGGGGGATCGCTTGCGCCTCCGATCGCGGCACGTCGAGGCGGGTGAGGTCCTCGACGACGGCGCAAGCTCGTTCCCTGCCGAGCGCGCGGTGCGCGCTGATCAAGAGGGTCCGGCGCGCGAGCTCGTGCTCGGCGATCCCGATCGCGACCAGAGCGAGCCTGTGTGGACGAGCTGGGAGGAGCGGCGGTGAGCCGCGAAGTGAGCGCGGGGATGGTGCTGCTGGTGCGGCGCGGCGCATCGAGCTGCTCGTGGTGCATCCGGGCGGCCGTTTCTTCCCGAAGAAGGATCGTCGAGCGTGGGGTGCTCGTTGCGAAGCACGGCGACGCACGGTGAGAGCGGTGTCGGCGATCCTGTTTAGAAGGCGGGTCGAGTGCTGCGTGTCGCACCCCCGACGACGTAGAATGGGGACCCCGATCACTCACGCAGCACGTCGTCGATCGCGTCGCGCACGACCGACGGGGAGACCTCGCACGAGCGCGCGGCATACGTCGTGCAGTCCGGCGCGCGCATGAGCGCACGGTTCCCATGGTCGTCGGTGCTGGCCTTCTCGATCGTCGCCTGCGGAGGCGGCGATCCCGGCGCGGGCGAGGACGCGTCGATCCCGGCCGACGCGCGCACGGGCGACGCGTCGGATGCCGACCCCGAGCGCGACGCGGGCGCGCCTGCGAGCGAGCTCTGGGTGCTCGGCTACTACCCGGGCTACCAGCGCGCGATGATGCCACCCGACGAGGTCGACTACGAGTCGCTGACCCACCTCGTGACCTTCGCGCTCCTGCCGCACGCCGACGGATCGCTCGACACGACGCTCTTCATCGACGAGACGCAGGGTCCCGCGCTCGCGCGCGACCTCGCGACGCGTGCCCACGCCGCGGGGATCCGCGCGCTGCTCGCGATCGGCGGGGCCGGGAGGCGCGAGGGCTTCGTCGCGGCGTCGCAGCCGGCGACGCGCGCGCACTTCGCGTCCGAGATCGTCCGCGTCGCGCGCGACTACGGGTACGACGGAGTCGACCTCGACTGGGAGCCGATCACCGAGAGCGATCAGCCGCTCGTGCTTGCGCTCGTGCAGGAGATCCGCGCCGTGGGTCCCGAGCTCGAGATCACCGTCCCGGTCGGGTGGACCTCGAGCAACGCCCAGCCCGTCGCCGACGCGTTCTATGCGGAGCTCGC
Organism: Sandaracinus amylolyticus; assembly: GCF_021631985.1. Taxonomy (GTDB): domain Bacteria; phylum Myxococcota_A; class Polyangia; order Polyangiales; family Sandaracinaceae; genus Sandaracinus; species Sandaracinus amylolyticus_A. Next base: position 91,576 of record NZ_CP070226.1, read on the forward strand.
CGAGCACGTCGATCGCCTGGGCGTGATGACCTACGGCATGAGCGGCCCCTGGGAGGGCTGGACCTCGTGGCACTCGAGCGCGCTCGACGGCGAGAGCCCGAGCGCACCGACCTCGATCGACCAGAGCGTCTCGGCGTACCGCGCCGCGGGCGTGCCGGCGACGGCGCTCGGCATTGGCATCGGCTTCTACGGCCTCTGCTGGACCGGCGTGACGACGCCGGGCCAGCCGACCGAGGGCGCGAGCCTCGTCGCGAGCGACAACGTGATGCGCTACGCGCACATCGCGGGCGCCTACCTCGACGCGCCGAGCGCGCGCCGCTGGGACGCGACCGCGAGCGTGCCCTACCTCTCGTTCCCCGACGGGCACGGCCCCGAGGGGTGCACGTACGTGTCGTACGACGACGCCGAGTCGATCGCGGCGAAGGTAGCCTACGCGCGCGAGCACGGCCTCGGCGCGCTCCTCGTGTGGACGATCAACCAGGGGCACCTCGAGGACGGCGGCGATCCGCTGCTCGACGCGATCCACGACGCTCTATGAGTCCGCGGTGGGCCGGCGCGCGTAGCCCGGGGCCACACTGTGGTCGCGCGCGCATCGCTCTCCGGCCGCTCCGGGCTCGAGGCGTTCGCCCACCTCCGCGTCAATCGAGTCGCTCGCCTTTCGAATCGAGCTGATCGAGATGCAGCCGCGGCGCGTCGTCACCAGCGCTGCGAGCGTGTCGGGGTTCGTCGCTCTTGCCCGTAAATGTCGGTGCGGACCGGCGACAGCTTCACGTTCCTCGAGCGTCTTCTGGATCCGCTGAACGCGTTGCGCGCGCTCGCGGACGAGCTGCTTACGCGTTCGGTCTGCACGAGCCCCGTTTCACGACGAGGGCGCGAGGTCGCATGCTGGGTGCGTGACGTCGTCGCCAGAGGCGGAATCGAGGCCGAGCTCATGAGCGAGCCGCTGCGGTCGATCATCCACGTCCGAAGCGTCTCGACCGAGACGCTCACGCCGTGGCGTTCGATGAGCTTCTTGCGAGCGAGCGCCGGCCCCGAAGCGCGTAGTGAGCGCGCACGATGTCGAGCGCACGGTCGCGCAGCTCGTCGGGCAGCCGGCGATTGCTGGGCCGACCGCGGCTCTTATGAGCGCGGCCGGACCGCCGGCCTCGTAGCCTCAGAGAAGCCGACGCACCTGGCGCCGCCGCAGTTAACCGCAAATCGGAGTCGATCCACATCTGAGCGAGTAGTCCTAATCGCGGATCGACGGGGGGCGCCGACCGACGACTGCGAACAGAACGATGCTCGCTCCGTAGACGAGCAGCGAGATGGGCACCGCGCATGCGGTCGCCTTCATGGCCTCGGAGATTCCTTGAGCGAGCACGGTCGCGCGCAATGCGGCGTCGCTCGTCGCCATTCCGCGGAACACCATCACCAAGCTGCCGACGGTGGAGCAGGTGCCGCCAAGCTGGACGAGCAACCCGAGCGCCGGCAGCCACGGCGCGAAGCGCCAGCGGCCGCCGAGCCGCTTCGCGATCCGCCGGCCCCATGCGATCAGCGCGATCACGCCGACGAAGTACCCGACGAACGTCGCGCTCAAGATCCCCAGCACAACCAGCTCACCGATTTCGACGTTCGGCACGACGTTCCTCCGCGCGCTGCGTCTAGAGCATCGAGACGCGCGCGCCAGCGATGCGGTCAGGCCGAGCAGTTCGCCCGCTTCCTGCCTGTGTCAGACGGCGCTCGACGAGCTTCGCCATCACGCCCGGACGATCGTGGACCGACCGACAACGGTGTTGACCGGGAGGCCGCATACGGCCTCTTCGCGCCGCGCTCTCGCGCCGGCTGCACTCGCGACTGACGATAGGACGTCGGCACCCCTCTATCGAGGAAAGCCACGCTGCCGAGGTCGGCTGCAAAGATGCGCTGGTGGAGTCCACGCATCACATACCCGAGCTGCTTCGCAGAAGGCCGACCCTGCTTGTCGCTGGCGATCCGACGTCGCCGGCTACAACGCGCGCTGCGCTCAACGTCGGGCCGACTCGCCGACGCCGAGCGCGCGTTCGCCGCCGAGGGCGCCGAGCACGAGCCGCGGTACACGCTGCTGATCGATCAAATCAAGGCACCGGGACCTGCATGAGAAACGAATCGCGACCCATCGGAGCGGCGTCTCCCACGAGGCTCCCCTCGGTGAAGCCGCCTAGGTAGACGCGGTTGCACGCATCGACCCAGAGCCCCGCCGCATGATCCCTCTCGGAGGATCCGCGCTGCCAGGTCCCCAAGAGCGTCCCCTGGGCGCTAAACCGCAGCACGAAGAGATCGCGCTCGCCTTGGTTGGTGAAACCCGTGAACGATCCGAAGGTATCTCCCGCCACGAAGAGATCCCCCGTGGGTCCGACCGCGAATGCGTTCACGAAATCCTGCTCGGGCGTCCCGGTTTTGACTGCCCAAAGCACATCGCCATCCTCCCTGTCGATCTGCGCGATGTACGCGTCCGCCAGACCCGCGCCCTCCCCACCGAGATTGGGGAGCATGGTGGAGCCAGCGGCGAGCAACTCTCCGGTCCCCGCGATCAGCAGCTCGTCGACCTCGGTGGCAACCGTACCGAGCTGAGTGAACCAAATCTCACGCCCCCCTCGATCGAGCCTTCGGATGAATCCACCCCCCAAGCCCTCTTCGTCATCGAAGAACTTAAACCCCGAGACATAGATCTCGGGGTTGGCCGAGGCGTGGATCGCAAACCCCGTGATTCGGTCAGGGTTGTGGAGAGACATGGATCGCCACCACCACGCCCGTTCGCCCGCGGACGGGAGATAGCTGCCGACGAATCCGTTCTCGGCGTCGAGGACCTGCCGGTGCTCGACGTAGAGATCGTCGTAGCCCGCGATCACCAGTTCACCTTCGGGGCCGACGCCGATCTTCAGCGGGTGCTGCGGTCGTTCATCGCCGGTTTGCAGGGTCTCGACGGACGCGCCTTCGGCGTCGAGGCGGATCGCGAAGACGTCGAATTGTCCACCGTTGGCGAACCCAGGCAGCGCCCCGGTGGTTCGCCCGACGACATACACCTCCCCCGCACCTGCGCGAACGAGATGCTCGGCCGTCTCCGTCCCCTCGGTGTCGAGCGTCCAACGGAATGCCACCGAACCCCCGGGTTCGTATTTCGTCACCACAGCGCGTGAGTTCCCCGTGGGCTCCACGTTCGTTTCGCCGACGATCCCATTCTCGAAGCCCACGGAGTAGACGCTGCCGTCCTCATCGACCCATACGGAATTGATTTCATCGGCTTGAGGAGTCCTGCTCTGATGGTCTCCCTGCCAAACCATGCTGCAGAGGTTCGACCCGCCATCCGTGCCACCGTCCGTTCCGCCATCCGTGCCACCGTCCGTTCCGCCATCCGTGCCACCGTCCGTTCCGCCATCCGCGCCGGCGTCCTCTGGGTCCAACGGCCCGGCATCGTGATCAAAATGCGCAGCGCAACGGCAGCCGGTTCCCAAGAGACAAGCCATCACCGCGAGTACAAGGCACGCGGTGACGGTCGAGAGGGAAAGGCGTTCAGGGATGCCCTGAGTCCGCCGATTGGGAGCGTCGTAGGGAGACATGTGCAACTTTGCAAACCTGAGATCTGGGGCTCTGGATCGGCTCGCGCAGGAAGGAGCGCCGGACTGCTCGCCGAACGACCTGTCGAATCGTGCAGAAGCGCGTGGGTCGCAGCATCCGGAGCGCTATTCGGCGAGCTCGCAGCTGACGCAAATATCAGTCGGTCGCGCAATCTATGTACGCGGTGAACTCGGTCGGGCACTGCTGTCCGCTCGCGCACTCGGTCTGGTCCGTCAGGCACTGGACGTACGCGTCGTACTCGGCGCCGCACGCTGGCGCGTCGTCGCGCAACGTGTCGAGGTAAGAGAGGCACTCGGTCTCGGAGCCGCTCGCGCATCCGCCGATCGGGTCGATCGTGAAGAGGTTCGCGCACGCGAGCTCCTCAGGGCTGTCGCCATCGCAAGCGGTGAGAGCCGAAATGGCGAATGCGATCGTAAGCAGGGTCAAGCGGCGCATGGGCGGTCTCCTCTCGTCGATACTCGTGCCATGGGAGTGACGTGAGCGCCGGAGCTGTTACGACCCGCGCGAAGATTCTCGGACGGGCTTAGAGGCCTGTCGCGAGCCCCCGCGCTCGCCCGTCGCTCAATGAAATCAACCGAGGAACGCTCCTCGGCGTGCGCGCGGCATCGCATCCACCGATGCCGCCGTGACGGAGAGTAAGCAAGGCTGGAGCTCGTGATCGAGCAGCTCTCGAGGATGAGCCGCGGATGCTCGCGCTCTACGACGATCACGCCGCGGTGTGCGTGCTGCTCATGCCCGAGCAGCTCGCCGAAAGGGCAAGCATTGATGGTGGTCGCGCCGACACACGGCGAGCTGCTGTGGTGGCGCGACGGAGACCACGCCTCGGCGCGCAACGCGCGCAAGGCGATGAGGGGAATCGACTCCGACGTCGCGCCGATCCCCGCGTGACGCGCGAGGGCTTCACCAAGTCGTCGTGGGCCGAGGCGACGGGCACGGCACCGTCGACGCCCGAGGAGGCGCAGGCGGACGACTGAGCGCCGGGCTCATTAATCAGTGGGCCCCGCGACTTCCGTCGCCGCGGCGCAGCGTCCGTAACAGCCGCCCGGCGCCGCGTGCTCTATGGGCGCACGGTGAACAGATCGGCGGGCTCGAACCCCGACGACCGAGGCCCTCACGGAGAGCTTCTCTGGATGATCCGAAGCTTCGAAGAACGGACCGCCGAGGACGGCAGCCTCGAGCTGCTGACGACCCACGACACGAGTGTCGCCGCGCCGCTGGCATTGCGTGGCTTGCGGGGCAGCGAGGCCGCGAGGGTCGGCGCGAAGCTGCTGCTTGAGCTCGTGGACCGGGCGCGCGATCAGGGAACACTGATCGAGTCCGGGGAGGTCTGGGAGTTGCCGCTCCTCGGCATGCGCGTGTCGCTATCGGCGAAGCGCGAGCGGCGGGGCGGACTCTTCGGCTTCATGAAGCAGGCCGCTTCCGACGTGGTCGAGCTGACGGACGTGGGCGCCAAGGACGCGGTGAAGGCGATCGCGTGTGCGCTGACCGCACATGGCCTCGTGGAGCTCCACTCCGCACCGCTTGTGGCGCGCGAAGCGCTGGAGTGGAGCATCGAACTGTACCCAGGCGATCCCTCGCGCCCCGACGACGTCGAGGCGCCGCTCTCGAACCACAACAACCACCTCTCGTATCTCGCGCTGTCACGGATCGCCGAGGACGAGGACGATTTCGATCGCGCCGACGAGATGTTCGGCGCGGGCCTGCGTCGATCGTGGTCCGCGCAGATGCGCACCGCCGGCGGTCGGCTCGAGAAGATCGAGTGCGACGACGTCCCGAGCGAGCTCGTGATCGAGCAGCTCTCGGAGATGAGCCGCGGGATGCTCGCGCTCTATGACGATCTGAAGCGCCGCGTCCCGCATCGGGAGGAGACTGCGCTCGTCCCGTCCCCGATCTTCACGTTCGGCGGCCGCGGGCTCGCCATGCAGCAGATCCTCTTGGTGCCGGAGGAGTGGGCAACGCTCTTTTACGAAGGACCGGCGAGACACACAGCGGCCGATCCTACGACGGCCGCGCTCGTCGGCGAGGCACTCGCGACGCACCGCCGCGATGTGACGCCGCTCGTGCGGGTCACGCGCTTTCACCCGCTCTTCGATTCGGCACGGCAGGTGGAGGAACTCGAGACCCCGATCGAGTACTTCCCGCCGTTCCAGCTCTGGACGTCTCTGTTGGCCTCAGTAACCGCCTGGACGGTGGCCGGACTCGATTCACGCGAGATTCGCGCGCTGCTGCGCCTCGATCGCCACGACGAGCTGCGGCGGGCCGCGAACGAGAAGTGGCTGGCCCACGTCGATACCCTAAGCGAAAGCGCGGAGGCCATGCTCGCGCGCGCCGGCCAAGCGCTGCACTAACCGAGACGCGTTCACAGCTCGATCGCTTCGATGCACCGGTTCTGCTGCCCGCCGTCCTCGGTGTCGTTCGGCGCGATCGAACCCGTAGCAGAGCGCTCTTGCAGTCGCGGCGAACCTCGCAGGTCTGGAAAGGCGGCTTGCTCCAATGGTGGTCGGCGACGTCATCCTCAGGGTCGCATTCGCGAGAACGAGGCGGATATCGAGTACCTGAACGCGATGTCGGCCCGGCAAGAGATGCTCGTGGGCCAGGCGGGCTCGCTTTCGAGATCTGATCGCGTCGATCCGCTGAACGCGTTGCGCGCGCTCGCGGACAGCTGAATTGACGAGGTTCGCGACACCCAGCGTCGCGGCACCAACAATCGTGCAAGCCCGCTCAAATGACCAGATTGAGGGTAGGCATCCTGCAGCCGATGCTCCCGTCCGACGGGCCGCACAGATCGACGACGACGAGATGATGGGACGCATTCGAGACGCTGGAGCCGAGCGCGAGCACGCGGGCGCGCATGGAGGACGAGGTCCTCGCGGCGCACGCGATCTTGCTTTCGCTTACAGGAGCGAGTACCGCGCCGCGCTGGCGTGTCCGACCGCATTCGCGGCGAGCCTCGAGGACACGCGCTGCGCGGCCGGCGAACGCACGCGGGGTATGTAACTGCCTGGACGCAGCTGTCGCGTACTTGGTTTCGATTCGTACAAGCGGGAGCGCCAGCACATGACATTCGATCCGACGCGACTGCTCGCTCGTCACGCTGATGATGGATCGGGTCGCTCATCGGCTCCGCGATGCGCGTCCGTCGTGCTGCACTCTGGCGATCGTCGCGAGCCCCCGCGCTCGCCCGTCGCTCAATGAAATCAACCGAGGAACGATGAGAGCTCTTGTGTTCTCCGCGGCGCTGCCGCTCTCCGCTCTGCTCGCGTCGTGCTCCGACTCGCACGCGACGTGCGAGCTTCCGGATGCCGAAATGGTCGACGCCGGCCCGACGTGCCTCGAGGTCCCGACGCCAACCATCATGCAACTCCAGCCGGACCGACAGATCACCGGCGCCGAGGTAGTGGTCGTCGGATGGGGCATGTTCGGTCGCCGCGCGGATGGGGCTCCCTACGCGCCGGGAGACGTGCTGGACGACGGCACCAGCGTGCGCCTGAACAAGGGCACCGAGAGCATCGGCGTGGGCCCGGTCACGGTCCTCGAGCGGGATCGCTGGTGTCGGGACCGCATCATGTTCGTCATGCCGCCGCGCACAGGGACGAGCTGGGGAAGCGAAGAGGAAGTGCAGCTGGCGGTGACGCGAGGCGGCTCCAGCGATTCCGAACCGTTCACGTACCTTGACTGACTGATCGAGCGCCGCGCTCATCGCTCACGCCCGCGCTATCCCCAGAGCTGTGCAACCCGCTCACGCTCGCGGAGTTCGACGTGCTCGTCGCCCCCGCTCCGATCGCGTCGATCCGCTGAACGCGTTGCGCGCGCTCGCGGACGAGCTGTGTGCGCGTTCGGGTCAGCGCGCGCAGATCGCGGAGGTCGTCGCGCGATGAGGCAGCATCGCTGGGATGCTGACGTGTGCTTGGCGTGCGGCGCGCAGCGCGAATGGGCACTCGCCCGCGAGTCATGCAGTAGCGGCGGCCGCGCACACACGAACGCGGCCTACCAGGCGCGCTACACAGCCGAGCGCCGCGCGCGCGATCCCGAGTTCGCACAGCGTCTTCGCGACTACCAGCGGGCCTACGCGGCGCGAAAACGCGCCGAGCGCCGGGAGCAGCGCATCTGACCAATGCGAACGAGCGCCGCGCGATCGACGCGTTCACGTGTGGCAAAAGGGTGTGCGCTGCACGATGCGAGCTACGCGTCAGGCGCACGTTCGTCTGCACGCCAGCTTTCAGGCAGCGCCAGCACCACGTCGCGTCGCGGACTCACGCGCTTTCCGTGTTGGTGCATCGACGACAATGTTGTCCGAATGTCCACAGATAGGGCGTGAAGCCGGAACGGCTGGGAGCTGAATCCGTGCCGTCGCGAACGCGCGCGAAGCGTGCGCCGCGGAGTCGGCGGCGGTGACCGATTACGAATGTGCGTACTGCGCCGAGCACACCGACGACGGGAGTGTGCTTTTCTCACTACGTGCTGAGCCGTGTCGACGCGCTCCCCCGATCTCGAGAGCATCTACGTCCTACACTATCGCTCGGCATCATCGACCGACAGCGCCAGCGCCGAATGGCTCTGGATGGTGCGCAGCTCCTCTCGGAGACGGCCACGAGGGGACCGATCGCTGACGTGATGTTCGACGACATCTGCGTGCGCGCGGCACCGCATCCACCGATGCCGCCGCGACGGAGAGCAAGCGGGCTTGGAGCCCGCGCGCAGCGTTCGGGGTCTTCCAAGACCGTTAGCAGCGCGAGCAATGGACATCGCAAGCCAGCAGTTCGCGATGAAAGGCTGCCCGCGCAGCGTCCGTAACTGCTGCCGCGCACCCGGGCGCTAAACGCCTGCGGAAAACAAGCCCGCCGCGAGGCCGCGCACCGCGCTGCGTTGTGTTGATTCGTCCAAGCGGGCGCGCGCCGGCCCGCACATACCGTTGTTCCTCGGGGTGGGCATGGCGAGCTGGACAACGCTTATTCTTCGAGCGGGATGCGGGCTGCTCGCAGTGTGCGCGGCGGCCGCCTGCGACGCGAGCGGTGGATCGACCGACGACGGCGGGCGCGATCTCGACGCGGCCCAGCTCGACGATGCTGCGATCGAGGCGTCGGACGCCGCCGCCGATGGATCGACCGACGGAGGGGAGCGCGCGCGCGATGGCGGCGAGGTCGACGGCGATGGCGGCCTGCTCACTCGCGATGGCGGTGAGGTCACCGCCGATGGCGGTCTGCTCGCTCGCGACGGCGGTGAGGTCAGCGGCGACGGCGGTTTGACTGTTCGGGATGGCGGCGAGATCGACAGCGACGGCGGTCCGCTCGCTCGCGATGGCGGCCCGTTCCCGATCGACGGCGCTGTCGACGCGAGCCCGAGCGATGGCGGGCCGCCGACCTGCAGGTGCGAGTTCGATTTAGGCGATGGAGGCGGACAAACCGGCGAGATCTGCGAATGGGGCACCGGAGGTTCGTGGACGATGTGCGTCCACGGCTGCGACGAGGCGCTGGGGCGTTGCTATGAGTGCGTCCCCGGCCGTCGCTGCGCCGATGACGGCGGGGACCTCCTCGTGTGCTCCGCCGACGGACACGATCTCGATATCGTGTTCTGCCCGAGCGGCTGCAACGTGTCGGTCGGTGAGTGCTACGAGCCTTAGCAGCCCGTTGATCTAGTGGGTGGGGCGGAGGGCCACCCAGCACCAGCGAGCACGCCGCTCGACTGGCACGCTTCTCCGTGCGCCATCGAGGATAGTGTTGAGTGCGTGCCACAAGAACACGAGTGCGCTCGCGATGAACGCGAGCCCGCGAACGCCGGCGGCATGCCGTGGCCGATCCTCCTGGCGCGATCACGATCGAGCCCTGATCGACGACGATCGATCGTCGAACGCGCTCGGGCTCTTGATGAGCCTTAACATGCTGATCGAGACGCGCGGCGGATTCGACTTCACCGGTGCCGACTGCATCAGGTGGATGCGCGAGGCCGGCTTCCGCGAGGCGCGCGTCGACCGGCTCCGAGGCCCCGAGTCGATCGTGGTGGGCATCAAGTGAGCGAGACGAAGGCACGAATCGAGAGGAGACGACCATGAGCACCAGCGAGAGCACGAACACCCAGGGGAAGAACGCCATCGCCGTGATCGGCGCAACCGGCGCGCAGGGCGGCGGCCTCGTCCGCGCGATCCTCGCCGACCCGAGCCGCCGCTTCACCGCGCGCGCGATCACCCGCGATCCCCGCTCCGAGCGCGCACGCGACCTCGCGCGCGCCGGCGCCGAGGTGGTCGCCGCCGACCTCGACGACACGACGGGCCTCGAGCGCGCCTTCGCAGGCGCGTACGGCGCGTTTTGCGTGACGTCGTTCTGGGATCACTTCTCGCCCGAGACCGAGATCCGCCAGGCGGAGAACATGGCGCGCGCGGCGCGCGCGGCGCGGGTACGACACGTGGTGTGGTCGACTCTCGAGGACACGCGGGCTTGGGTGCCGCTCGACGACGATCGCATGCCGACGCTGAGCGGCCGCTACAAGGTGCCGCACTACGACGGCAAAGGAGAGGCCGACCGCGTCTTCCGCGGTTTCGACGTGCCGACCACGTTCTTCCGCACCTCGTTCTACTGGGACAACTTCATCCACCTCGGGATGGGCCCGCGGCGCGGCGCGGACGGCGCGCTCGCGATCGCGCTGCCGATCGGCACCGCGAAGCTGCCCGGCATCGCGGCGGAGGACATCGGCGCGTGCGCGCTCGGCGTGCTCGCGCGCGGCCCTGAGACGATCGGGCGTACCGTGGGCGTCGCTGGCGGGCACCTGAGCGGGGCGCAGATGGCGGCCGGCCTCTCGGCGGCGCTCGGCGAAACGGTGCGCTTCGTCGACCTCGATCCCGCCGCGTATCGCGCGCTCGGGTTCCCGGGCGCCGACGATCTCGGCAACATGTTCCAGTTCAAGCGCGACTTCGAGCGCGACTACTGCGCCGCCCGCGACCTCGAGGCGACCCGCGCGCTGCATCCCGGTCTCCAGAGCTTCGAGTCGTGGTTGGAGCGCAACGCGAAGCGGATCCCTGTGACGTGAGTCCAGCATGAGTGCTCGCGCCCGAGATCGATCGGGTCGAGCCCGACGAACACTTCGACACCGCGAGGGATCAACGTGCGGCTCCGCTGTCGAGCTCGCGGAGCACCTCGAGGACCACGCGCAGCGTGGCGCGATCGAACTCTCGACCGACGACGATGCGGATCGCGCCGACCTCGAGCGTCAGCGTGCCCGACTGCGGCTGCGCCCCATCGTCATCGCGCACGAGGCGCGCGAGACGCACCGGGGCGACGCTCGCGAGCGCGCTGGCGCGCGCCGCTCTCCCGCTCGAGCCGCTTGGCCCAGTACCTCAGCGCGCTCGCGCTGTGCCCGCGCCCCTCCGAGTACGTCGTCGACGGCTCCCGTTGGCCTTCCACTCCGACACTCGCTTCGTCCAGATCGCCTCGTCGCTCATGGGCCAGAGCGTGAGGGCTCAGATCGCCAGCGAGAAGAGCGGGGCTCGTGCAGCGGATACGAGCGATCTCGTCCGAGAGCACGAGCAGCTCTTCGAGTGAGAGCTTCTGCATCTCCGCGAGCGCGATTCGATCGGGCGGCGTGGCGATGATCGGACCGAGCTTCAGCTTCTTGAGCACCTTCTTCAGCTCGGACGAGATGGACGGCAGCGTCTTCATCGCTCGCCCTCCTTCTTCGTCGCGAAGAGATCGGCGCCTCGCGCGAAGCGTGGCACGCTACCGGTCGACAGACGATGCAGCTTGCCTTCGTCGTGCGCGCGCTCCTCGCCGGCGATCGCCGTTTCCTTGAGCACGAATCCTATGCAACGCGCTGCGCGAGTTCGGCCGCCTCGCGAGTTCGACGGCCAGCGCCGAGATCGGTGCGAAGCGCTACTGGGGGACCGTGGGGTAGGATTGTCGAAGGGCGCGAGGCGGTTCGATATGGACAGCGGCACTCGAACTCGCGCAACGGACTATCGCCTCGTCCGCCCCAACGGCAGCGAGTCACGGTGGCTGTTGACGGGCACATCCCTAAAGATGTGGAGAAAGTTGATTGTCGCGAGGCCGTGCGTAGAAAAATCGACGACCGCCCGACACCTGCCAGCGCTCGATCGCGCGGGTGAGCAGGCCGAGACGCTCGCGCGGGCTCGGGGCTTGAGGCGCGCGGGCCCGATGCGCGCGCTCGTCGCGGCGGTGGTCGTCCTCCTCGCGGCCAGCCCAGTGCGAGCGGTGTGCGCTCGGACCGAGCGCGACGTGTTCAGCGTGGACGCGGAGGCGGCGATCGTCGCGATCGTCACCCGCGAGGGAGATCGTCTGCGCGTCGTGCGTGCGGTGCGTGGGGACGCTGGGGTGCTCGCGACGATCGCGCCGCCGCTCGCCCCGCGGGTGGCTTTGCGGCGTGATCGACACGGGCGGAGGGTGATCGTGCTCGGCGACGAGTGTCCGGAGCCCACGCTGCTCGATGCGGTCTCGCGCGGCGAGACCCGGCTCGTGCTCGCGCGGGCCGACGGAGCACCGGCGAGCCAGTACGGCACGAGCGCGTTCGATGCCGGCATCCTTGAGGAGCTCGAGCGCATCCGTGCGCTCGCCGAGCCCGACATGCTGAGGAGCGCGGCGTGAAGGTCGTGCGCTTCTCCGACTGGGAGAAGATCGAGAAGGTCGAGCACGGGTGCGCCAAGGAAGGCGCGCCGCGCGTCAAGGTGACCGAGTGGCGAGCTGCTCGGCCACGCGCATCGCGAGAGTGACGATCCGGGTCGACGAGCGTGGCTGGTCGCACGCCTGGGCGAGCGCGGGCACGAGCGTCGCGCTCGCGCCGCAGCCCGTGAGCCTGCTCGTCGGCGACATCTGGTTCTGGCTGCTCTTCGGTCGCGAGATCGTGGAGCACGCCCTGCCCGCCGTGAACGCACAGAGACTCCGGGCCCCGAGCTGGCTCCGCACCCGACACCCGCGAGCGCGACCGCGACGACCAACCACCTCATGTGCGATCCGGCACGCCTCCTGAAGCGAGTTCGGAGAGACAGATGACCTACTTGCTCCCTCTCATCGCGATCCGAGCGTGGGCGCGAAGATCTGCTCGATGAAGTAGAAGTTCCCGCTCGTGTGCTTGCTGTCGGCGCGGAAGCGCAGCCATTGGCCCTGCGACTCGAGGTGGATGCCGTACGCGCGCAGGGCGGGATCGAAGCGCGAAGAGGAACGGCGCGATCATCCCGGCGCTCGCGGATCGCCTCGAGCAGCCGTGATCTCGACCTGTCAATCGGTACCGGTTCCAGCTCGCGCCTTGACCGCCGCGTGCGCGGGAGCGGGCCGCACCTGCGCAGCATGTGTAACAGCGATGCTGCATGGCTAGCGACACCCTGCATACAGTTTAAAGTTCGATGCGCCGACGCTTGGGACGGGCGGCACCGCCGGGCCTCTGAGTTGCGTCGAGAGAGTGGAGCTTCGCCAACCACGACTGGGCATCATGGCGCCGAGTTATTGACCGAGCCTCCTCCGTAGTGACGGCGGCCACAGGCGGCTGTGTTTCCGCGCGGCGGAGATCGAATGCGTCCGTCCCGCGGGTGATCGCCGCGCTCGAGTGCGGTTCATCCAAGACAGGCCGAGTTGTCGCCGCTAAAGGCACTTCGCACCCCGCGCTGAGGGAGAGAGTCGTCATGTACAGTCGTCGGTCGCGCACCGTAGGCCGAGGTCTTCTCGCGCACGGACCACGGATTACCGCTCTGATCGTCGCCTTCGCTGCACTCGTCGCGCCGGGTCGCGCGCGCGCATTCAGCGCGCGCGTGCACATCACGATGGCCAACGACGTGCGACAGGCACTCATCGAGTCCGGGGACGGCACGATTCCGCTGCGCTGGAGCACGCGGCGCGTGCAGCTGCCGATGGTCGACGCCGACGCGATCATCAACCAGCCGATGGCGTTCCGGGCAGGCGCGATCGGGCCCGACGTCGTGGTCTTCGCAGGCATGACGGACGGCACGCACGCGGTGGATCAGGAGCCCTATCGTCAGTGCCAGATGCTCTACGACGAGGCGTTCACCGAGGCGGAGCGGGCGTACGCGCTCGGCTGCTTCCTTCACGGCGCCACCGACGCAATCGCGCACCATTTTGTCAACTACGTCACTGGCGAGACGTTCACGCTGACGCCGCTTACCTCCGATCGCGGGCCCGGCTATCACAACGTCGTCGGTCACATCGTGACCGAGAGCATCATCCAGAACGCGTTCTACACCGCGGATCCGTCGGCCTTCTCTCAGTCCGAGCTCGACCACCGCATCGAGCAGGACTTCGTCCTGCGCGTCTACTTCGACAGCGACAGCGCCGTCTGGCAGCGCATGGCGCAGCATCCGATGGAGCGGTGGCGTGCGGCGCAGGCCGCGGACCCCGACGGCAACCTCGTAGGATGGGCGCGCAGCGCCGGATTCTCGCCGTGGGAGCAGGTCGCGATGGCGCCGCAATACATCGAAGAGTTGCAGCGCATGCGCGCGGCGCTGCGGCGTCGCATGGTCGACCGCATCGCCGAGCTCGCATCGGCGCCGAGCATCATGGCGCGGCCGGGGCCTGACGGTGTGGTCGGCACGCTGGACGACGAGACGGCGTGCCGCGCCGACTGCCCCGCAGAGTTCGGCGAGTACTGGATTCTCGTCCATCTCCTCGCGCCGCGTTACGACACTCGTGGCAATCCGCTGCCCTCGGCGTTCGACAAGATCTCAGAGGACCTCGGGAGCAATCTCTACGGATTCCTGCGTGCGTTTGTGCAGGTGATCCAAAACGTCTCGAACCTCCTCAACAGCGGGATCGACGACACGGGCGATCACGGCTTCGACCTTCATCCGTCGCGCATCCGTGAGGTCTTCGCGCCGGTCGATGAATGGGCGGGGCGCACGTTCGCGATCGACTGGACCACTGCGGGCATGGCGGTGAGCCCGGCTTGGTACAACGACCTGAGCGCGTTCCTCTCGATGTTCCGCGTCCGGGTCACGATCGCGGACGTGCTCCGGGCACTCTTCGAGCCGATCGTCCAGGAGATTCGCGTGGCGCTCATCACGGAAGTGCGCGAGCGCGCCGCGGTGTACGTGGACGATCTCAAGCGCGCGTACGACGCGGCGCTCGCGCCCTGGACCGAGCGCGTGTACGACGTGCTCGACAGCTCGGCGCCGCCTGCGCTCGGCGGGAATGCGCTCGATCACCTCGAGAGCTCCGGGCTCTTCGTGCACTCGTTCAACCTGACGGTGGCGACCCTCGCCAATCACGAACTGGTGCTCGTCACGGGGGATCCGATCGCGCACGGACCTGCATCGTTCGATGCGTCGTACACGCCGGAATGGACGCAGGTCGGTCTCTGCGACTATCTCCGCGACGCGGTATTCCCGCACGGGCTCGGCATGCGCCCGCTGCTCTCGGTCGAGCGGGGCGCGACGTTCTACGGCGCGGTGATGCCGGAGGACAGCCCGATCGAGTGCCACGATGGGTCGCTGTCGACGTTCGGTCCGCCCAACGCGGAGAGCTGCGCACACACGTCGATCGATGCGCTCCGCGAAGATCCGTATGGCTCCTTGACGCGAGCATATCCGCCGGCGAACGCAAGCGGGACGCCCGGGTGTCGGGGGCTCGTCGTTCCGGGGCTGCCCGAGCCCCCGCCGATGCCGGAAACGCCCGACGCAGCCACGAGCGCCGACGTGGATGGTGGACCGGCGCCGGCCGCGGCAAGCGCGGGATGCGCGTGTGCGGTCGCACCGGGTGCCGACGACGGGCGGAATGGGGCGGGGGCCGGAGCGCTGGTGTTGCTCTTGCTCGGCCTCACCGCGCGTCGGCGGCGCGCACGACTCTCCCGCACCGTACGGGCCGTGACGACCGCCGTCGTCCTTGCGGGCTGCGGTGAGCCGGTCAACGTCGATGGATCCGATAGCGGCACGCCGCGCGACGATGGCGCGACCGACAGTTCAGTCGCGCTCGAGCCCGACTCGGGGGCCGTGCCTGTCGACGCCGGCCCGGATCATCGTCCGGCGTTTCTCGCGAGCCTCGACGGGACGGTGTGGAGCGCGCTGCAGACGCGCGACGAGAACGGCAGAGAGGTCGAGCGCGCGTACGAGCTGCACTTCCGCGGCGGCAGCGAGCCGATGTGGGGTGAGATCCGCAATCCCTACGGGCCGGCGCGGCAGCGGATTCGCCGATTCGTACGCGTGGCGCGCGACGGCTGCGAGAGTGCGTCGCAGTGCGAGATCTCCACGACGGTATCGATCCCCGACGCCTCGTGGGAGACGCCGGAGTCGCTGCGTGGCGCGACCGAGACCTGGACGATCGAAATTCTCGACGGGTCGCCTCGGGCGCTCGCAATCACGAACCAGGACGGGGTGGAGGAAGTCTTCACTGAGGGCGCGTGGCCGGCCCCGACGAGCGGCCTCACCGCGGAAGTCCGCGTGTTCGAGGGTGGCGCGGGAAAGCCGGTGTCGGACGCCTTTTGCACCAGCGGCGCGATCTTCAGCGGCGATATCGGCCGCTCGACGATCTGGTCATTCGCTCGCGGCGAAAGCGATCAGCCGACGCTCGGGTACGAGCTCGCTGCGGGCGTCCGGCTCGGCGAGTGGAACGACAACGCCAATCGATTCGGAGTGCGTGACATCGACGGATTCCAGATTGACGATCTTGGCGGCTCGATTCGCACCGATCAGTTCTTTTTCGTGGTGCGTTACCGTGGAATCGTGTCGCATCCGGGTGGTCGTTTTCAGCTGCGCGAGGAGGACGACACGGTCGAGGACGCGGTGTGGGCGTTCATCGGCGACGACGTCGGCGGCACCACCATCGACGACCTCTTCCTCGAGGTGCACCACTTCGCTCCACCCGACGAGACAGTCGACGAGCCCTCGCTCGATCTGGCTGCGGGCGACCTCCCGATCGAGATCATCATTCCGCGCTGCGAGATGAACTTCACGGGCTCGGGGCAGGTGCGCGTCGAGCCGCGACTGGGCACCGCGCCTTATCGCCTCTTGAGCGAGCAGCCGATCCGTCCGGTGATCGATGCCTCGCTCTTCCCGCCGGTTCTCTGAAAGAGCGATATCGTGCGCGCGACCCGTTTCGTGACGCTCTCCGTCTCGCTCGCAGTTGCTGTCTCGGCATGTGGTGCTCCGGCCGCGCCGAGTGACGGCGACATGCGCGACGCGAGCGTGAGTCGAGACGCGGCGCTCGACGCTGACGTCGTCGACGAGGATAGCTCGGTCGGCTGCGGACCGGACGAGCACGAGTGCAATGGAGTTTGTCGCGAAGACGGCGAGAACGACCCGGCGACCGGATGCCGCTTGGGATGCGGCGCCCCGTGCCCCGGTGGGACGGACGCGATCTGCGAACCCGACGGCACGTGCGGGCTCACCGCGTGCACTCCGATGACGTGCGAAGAGCAGGATGCGATCTGCGGGCTCGTCGACGACGGCTGTGGTCGCCGGAGGAGCTGCGGCACGTGCGATGCGACACAGGGGGAGCGCTGCGTGTCGGGCATGTGCGTGTGCGAGGGCGACTCGAACGAGCCGAACGACTCACCCAGCGCCGCGCCTGCACTCGGCGCAGTCGACGACTCCGACGATCCCCCGGCGATGACGATCGAGGGCACCATCCACACTGCGTCCGACGAGGACTGGTACCGGGTGGACGTGGTCGACGGCGGCTTCGACGGCAA
Source organism: Sandaracinus amylolyticus (assembly GCF_021631985.1). Taxonomy (GTDB): domain Bacteria; phylum Myxococcota_A; class Polyangia; order Polyangiales; family Sandaracinaceae; genus Sandaracinus; species Sandaracinus amylolyticus_A. The sequence goes on from NZ_CP070226.1 coordinate 108,802, forward strand.
TCCGATCATCGTCGCCGAGATCGTGAGTGCTCCTGCGGGCCCGAACTACGAGATCGCTGCGTACTACGTGTGCAATGCAGGCGGAGACACGTCCCGCTGCACCGCGGGCGGCTCCGACAACATGCTCGGTCGCGGCTGCACGTCCGCGGGCGTCGCGAGCGACCGCGTCGCATTGGACACGGAATGCAACACCACGACGGATTCCGGTGCACTCTACGTGCGTGTGCGCGCGGCGGGATGGGCGGGCGTCTGCGGCGGATACAGCGCGAATATCCAGGTTCGCTAAGTACTCGCTAAGTACAGCTCCGTGATCGAGGCTTCGAAACCGGGATCGCACGATCTACGAGAGCTACTTCCCGGGCTCGACGTTCAAGCCGATCACCGCGATCCGCTGCGCTCCAGGATCGTGGAAGAACGCGACACGCCCACCGCTCACTCGGTACCTCCTATGACGTCCAGCGCGCGTATCGCGAGCGGCCCGCGGCCGACGCTTGCGTTTCTTGCTCGCGGACGGACAGTGTAAATCAATGAGTCCGACCTCCAGCGTCCTGAGCTTGGGCGAGGTCGAGCTCATGATCTCGACCCGCTGTTGAACAAACAGTGTGGAGTGCAGCGGGACGGGTTCATTACTATTACGACGATATTGGCCCCGTCGAGCCATCCGAGCGCCGTTCGGGGCCACCTCCAAAGACGGCCTCAGTTCGCATATCGGGCCCCCGACGTGTGGGTTCGATGACGTCGTCCGCTTCTTCGAGCACTCGTGCGGAGCATGAGACTTCGCGCCGGCGCCGCATGGGGTCCCTTTTGCGCGCGCACCGGTCAGAGGATCGGGCTCACCACGATTCTCCCGTACGCGACGAACGCCGCGGCCGCGGCGAATATCCCGCTCCAGATCGCGGGTGAGGTCTCCTTCAACTTCACGTGCCGGCCGCTCAACACCACGGCCTCGATCGCCAGCACCGTCGCGAATCCGGGCGTCAGCATGGGCCGGATGTGGAAGGCGGACGGAACGATCAGCCCCACGCTGCACACCATCTCCAGGATGCCGCTCGCATTCCAGAACGCATTCGGCAGCGCCTTCATCGATGGGAAGTCCTCCTGGGCCTTCTCAAGCGTGAACACTTTCATGCCGCCGGCGGCGAGGTAGAGCAGCGCGAGCGCAACCTGCAGGATCCAAAGCACGAGATTCATGACGCCTCCTTGACCTACTGATGTTCCAGCCGGCGAACGGATCGGAAGGGGATCGACACGACGATCGACCCGTGATCTCCTTCCGTCGTGCGACCGACCGGAAGTAAGGCCGAGCTCAAACGTCGCCGTCGCCTCGGCGTCGCGCTCCATCGCAGTGGGCGGTCTGTCGCGCGCTGGACGAAGATGTTCGAGCAAGGCGGCGACGACGCGCTCGACCCGATCCCCAACGCTGGTGGCAAGAGCCGCTTGAGCGATACCGACCGGGCGAAGCTCGCGGCGCTTCTTCAGTTGGGCGCGCGTACGAGCGAATTTCCAACGGAACTCTGGACTCTGCGGCGGGTGCGCGACGTGATCGAGCGCGAGTTCGATGTTCGCTACTCGATCTCGAACGTGCACGTCGCGCTGCACAGTCTCGGCTTCAGCCCGCAGAAGGCGGTACGCCGCGCACGCGAGCAGAACACGGAGGCGGTCGAGCGGTTCCGCGACGTCAAGTGGCCGCACATCAAGAAAAGCGAGCAGGAAGGTCGCGTCCTCGCGCTGAGCGACGAGAGCGGCTTCATGCTGCAACCGTCCTCACCTCGCACCTGGGCGCCACGCGGCGAGACACCGGAGCTCATCTGCGGCGCGCGGTACGACCGAGTCTCGGCCATCAGCGCGATCACGATCTCGCCGCACGCGCACCGCACCGGGCTCTACTTCCGGTTGCTGCGCGGGAACTTCAACGCGGACGAGATCGAGCGTTTCGTGCGCCAAGTCCAGCGAGCGGTCCGCCGTCCCGTCACCTTCGTGTGGGACCGGCTCTCCGCCCACCGTACGGTCGCCAAGCGCCTCGAGGGTGATGCGCGCTTTGAGTTCATCCTGCTGCCGGCCTACGCGCCCACGCTCAACCCCGACGAGTGGGTCTGGCGCTACGCGAAGCACCATCTGCTCGCGAACTCCTGCCCGATGAACGGAGATGCGCTCGAGCGTGGCGTACGCGCTGCGCTCGGCGGAATCGCCAAGCGGCAGGACCTCCTGCACGGCTTCATCCGCGGCGCGCGACTGCCTCTTTAGCCACACGGAATGTGAGTAACGAAGTCCGATCGTTAGCCACACGGAATGTGAGTAACGAAGTCCGATCGCGTACGCGAGTCGCGCCCGGCCCGCACCTCATCGGCGCGGCACTCGTCGGCCGACACTACGCGTCGGAGTAGTGCTCCTGCATCGACGGGTAGTACTCGTCGAACGTCGGCAGCTTCTCCCCCGCGCTCGCTGCGACCAAGTTGTCCAAGTAGTACTCCCAGCCCGGTCCGAAATCGCGCGCCAGCTTGCGATCGGTCAAGTGATGCACGAACCGCAGCTCCGTCACGCTGCCCGTCTGCGTGAGCGTGATCTCGAGCTTCACGCCGTAGACGCCCTTCGATGTCAGCGCCAACCGACGCGGCGGCTCGCACGCGTCGATGTGCATCTCCGACGGCGGCCCGTCCTCTTCGAACAACATCTTGATCTTGATCGTGTTTCCTGCGCCGGGCGTGCCCGTCCACGAACCGTACCATCGCGCCGTGCTCTCACTCTTCGTTATGCTCGTCCACACATCCTCGATCGGCGCCTCGAACCTGCGCGTCAGCACCACGTCGTTGCCCTCGAGCCGTCCCGTCGGTTTCTTCATCTTGTCTTCTCCTTCCATCGCTCTCGCTGTTGATCCACCACGCGCGTCACCGCCGCGCGCTTCTTCGACTCGCGCTTCACTCGATGCACTTCTGTGTCGAGCGCCATGAACCGGCGCTCCCACTCGCTCGCCGGATCGCGCCGCAGCTCGGCGATGAACTCCTCGATCGGCACCAGCGGCCCGAGCTCCAGCCGATACACGCGCTCGCGCCCCTGCGCAGTGTCCACCACCAGCCCCGCCTCGCGCAGCACGCGCAGATGCCTGCTGATCGCGGGCCGCGTCACGCTGAACGCTCCCGCGATCGCCCCTGCACTCCGGGGCGCATCCCGGAGCATGCGGAGGATTTCCCGCCTTATCGGGTCAGACAGGGCGCTAGCGGCATCGTTCACGCGCTGTCGTGTAACTGAGTCGTTACGCACTGTCAAGTGCATAGTTGTGCCAGCGTTGCTTCCGCGTCACGACGCGTGCGAACGAGACGCACGCAAAGGCGTCGAACGTGCTCGATCGCGACTTCAGCGCGACGCGCCCGAACAAGCGCTGGGTCTCGGACATCTCGTATGTTGGACCGACGAGAGCTGGTGCTACCTCGCGGTCGTCCTCGACCTCTACTCGCGAGCGGTCGTCGGACGGGCACTCGACACCACGCTCAGCACGACGCTGCCGTTGAGCGCGCTCTCGATGGGCGGTGCGCCGACGGCGTCCCTGCGGAACGCTGCTGCACCACTCCGACCACAGCTGTCAGTACACGAGCGCCGAGTACCGCGCTGCGCTCGAGGCCCACCGCGCGGTCGTGAGCATAAGCCGCAAGGGCAACTGCTGGGACCGCGCGGTCGCCGAGTCATTCTTCGCGACCCTCAAGACCGAGCTCGTGCGCGCATGTTCATGGCGGAGTCGTAGCGAGCTCCGAGCCGCGGTCTTCGAGTACATCGAGGTCTTCTACAACCGACGACTCGACGCTCGCGGCTACAGGATGATCCTCCCCCGCTTCCGTGGACACCCCGGAACGCGCGAGCATGCGCGAGGAGTGTTCGATGGTGAAGAGGAAGCGCAGGAAGTTCAGTCCGGAGTTCAAGGCCGAAGCCGTACGCCTCTGTGCGGTCGGCGACAGGACGGTCGGGCAGGTCGCGAAGGACTTGGACCTCACGGAGACCGCGCTGCGTGACTGGGTGCGCCGCGCCGAGGTCGACGCCGGCAAGAGCGACACTGGCGCGCTGACGACGAACGAGCGCGAAGAGCTCCAGCGTCTGCGACGCGAGAACAAGCGTCTGCAGATGGGCCCGCGTGCGCATCGCCAGAGCGGCGTGCTCACGTCGCGTCACCGTTTCGACAGGCACTCGCCGCCGCGCTCGTCGCGAGCAGGTGTATGTCGACGATCCTCGATGATCGAACGCCGCTCGGCGGCGCGCGTCGGTGCGCGCCACGTCGATCCTTCGTCCTCGGTTCAGTCGCGCTGGCGTTGCTCGCCGCGTGCGGCTCCGACGATGACGGTCGCCCCGACACGAGCGGGCCCGTCGACTCCGCCGTCGGCCGCACGGTTTCGGCGGGCAGTGCGAGCTACACGAGGAGTGCGCCCCGGACGCGCCGCACTGCGTCGAGCTCGCGGCGTCCGCGTACGCGCGGGGCATCTGCGCTTCGGCGTGCGGTGCGGAAGACGCGTGCCCGACCGGGAGCGAATGCCACAACGACGTGTGCATCCGCTGCGCGGCGGAGATCGACGCGAGCACCTCATAGGCTTCCATCCCAGCAGCCGACTTCGCGGCCAGCATCCGGCGTCCGCGGCCACGATGAGAGGACCGCCGTCGGTCGTGCGCGCGGCTCGCGTCGGGGGCGCACCTCCGAGAGACCGATCGGGCGCATGATGCGTCCGACGCGCACATGAGGTGGTTGGTCGTCGCGGTCGCGCTCGCGGGTGTCGGGTGCGGAGCCAGCTCGGGGCCCGGAGCCGCGGTGCCACGCACTCGCGCGCTCGACGCGGGGATCGATGCTGGCCTCGATGCCGGTCCGAGCGACGCGGGGGCGGTCGAGAGCGCCGTGGATGCGACGAGTAATGCGGGCTCGGCCGGGCGATCGGCGCAGTACGTCGTGGTGCTATCGGAACGGCGGGAGGCGGTGAGGGTCGATCGCGATCCCGAGTGCAGCGAGAGGCAGGCCTCGTGCGCGCCGTCGGACTGCTTCCGCATCGACGCCTTCGTACCGCGGACCGCCGCGCCGGCGGCGCTGGAGCGATGCGCGCGCGATGCGGAGTGCACGGCGGCGTATACAGTGTGCTGCGGGCGCGAGGCCGTGGACGTGCGCGCACTGCGCGGTGATTCCGTCGACCGGTGGCGCCAGCGGCTCTGCGGCGAGCCGCGCACCTGCGCCGAGGACGCAGCCGTGCTCGCGACGCTGAACGTCGCGTGCGTGGAGGCACGATGCCGGCTGGTCGAGGAGGCGCCTGAGGCGTTCTGCGCCGAGCCTGACGCCGACTTTCGCGTGATCGTCCCGGGAGCGCGGCCGCGCCTGGTGAGCCACCCGCGCGATCCCTCCTGCCTGCTCGGGACGCCCTTCTGCGATCCCGAGAACGACTGCCTCGCCATTGCGGATCTTGGCCCGCCCCGACCCTCGCCCGACATGACGTGGTGCTCCCGCGACGCCGACTGCGTCGTCGACTCGCGCTCGTGCTGCGACTGCGGCGCGACCGAGTTTCGCCCGATGCGCCGCGACGCCGTCGGCCGCTGGCGCCGCTGTCCTCGCATCGTCGCGTGCCCCGAGTGCGTCGACCCGCACCCCATGCTCCTCCCCGCGTGCATCGAGGGCGTCTGTCGCGCGCTCGAGGTGCGCGATGAATCGGAGTGCGAGGCGGTCTCGTCGCCGTGATCGGTCAAGCGGGCTTCACATGGGACGTCTTCGTCCGCTGCCGAGACGAGGCGCCGTGACGACGCGCGAGTGGTTGGGCGTCACGATGCTGGCCCTCGTGGCGTGCGGGCCCACCTGCCCACCTCTCTATGCGCATCGGGCCGATCTGCCCCCCGATCTCGAGTCGGACGAACGACGCCTCGCGCTCGATGCGAACGTCGTGGCCGCAGTCAATGGCCGGCCCGCGGCGCTGCGGTTCCGCGTCCTCGGTGTCGAGCCTGTATCGCGGCGATTCACCGTCTATCGTTGGCGAGGAGGTCCCCTCCTCGATCTCGAGATCGCCCCCGAACCCGATGGCTCCTATCTCCTCGGGCTCGAGGATCCGTCGGGAGCGCCACTCGAATCCGGAGTTCATCGTGTCCGCGTGGAAACGCCGGACCTTCTCGAGGCCAGCTTTGAGATCCGCGAGTGCGCGGTGTTCTATTGAAACAAGCCCTGCTGATTCGCATCGATCGCGCCCGTCCTGCGCGAAGATGCGCCGCGGTCAAGGTGACCCGAGCTGTGCGGCGCGCGAACCTCCGCTCGCCGCACGGCTCATGGTCGCGCCGTTTCGTCCTCTCGTACCCGCTCGCCGCGGCAGTGAACAGCGTCGCTGCCGGCGCCCTCCTCAGCGTGCTCTCCATCGTGTTTGCACCAGCGCGCAGGCGCTTCGGCGGCGACTGGACGGTGCTGTGGCGCGGCACCGCGGCGGGCACCGATCGAGCGTCGTGAGTGAGCTCGCAGGCGTTCACGCGATAGCTGACGCGGCGCAGGGCCCCAGCCACCGTCGGTGCTCTCGGGTCATCGCGGCCCGTCGAGATCAGCTTCGTCGTGACCTCTGGCAGCTCGCGCCCGAGCTCGCGTCGGTGCCCGCGATGTAGAGCACCACGCCGCGCGTAGAGCGCCACGACGCGCGCACTCACCAGCTCATGCGCTGGCAGCTTGCGAGGGGCCGAACGCGAAGTATGGAACTTCGTGGCCGCTCTCGTTGGGTTGTCCGAGCTGCGGCGCAGCGTCGGGTGCCCATGGTCAAGCGACGTGCCCCGAACGCCGCGCGACCGACGACGTCGCCGCGCTCGTTCGGACCGAACACTCGGCACTGATCGCACCGGTCGGACGTGGCAGCGCCTGCGGCTGGGAGCGATCTCGCCTCAGCGGCCCAGAATGCACGCATCCTGCGCGTCGCGAAACACGCGATCAGGCAGCCCACGCGTGCACGCCTGGTAATCCTCAAACCGCGCCGCGCACGCATCGTTCACGCAGCTCGAGTCCTCAGGGCACGCGACGTTCACGCAGCATGCGAAGAGCTCCCATGAACTCGCGCAACCGAGATCGAGTGACGCGTCGACCACTCGCTGGTACCAACACGAGTAGCACTCGGGGTCGAGATCCCAGCACGCGTCGCACTCGCTGCCGCGACACGAGTCCCAGCACGCGACGAACTCGTCGCTGCAAACGTCGCGCGGGGCGCTCTCGCCAAACCGCCGCGGATAGGGAGCGTCGGCAGGGCACCACGCCCCACCGCCAGCGTCGCGCGTGCCCGCGTCGCGCACCGGGTCGGTTTCGATGATGCCCGCGTCGCCACCGGTGCCGCCCCCGCCATCACGATCGGGCGCGACGTCGATCCGACACTCGGCCTCGCGCGGCGGCGCCTCGGCGCGCCCCAACAGCTGATCCATCAAGCACCGCACCGTCTCGGTCGGCAGCGCCTCCGCTACCAGCACGCGCTGCGCGCAGCTCGGGAAGCCGGCCGCGCACGTCGCACGCCCGCTCGTGCACTCGGCCTCGAGCTTCGCGATCAGCGGCTCACCCAGCGGCGCCACTACCGAGCGTACTGCGCGCAGGCGCTCGTCACCCTCGCCTTCCGCGCCCGCGAGCAACTCGGTGCAGCCCGACACCCCGAACGCGCAGTTCTCGCAGAACGCGCTCGCGAAGCTCCGGTGCGCGTCGGTCGGCGCGAGCGCGCGCGTCGACTCGACCGCGCACTCCGCGGGTGGCCTCCCCTCGCGTACGCAGCTCGCTGCGGCGCTCAAGAACGGCTCGTTGACGAGCCCGGTGAGCGCCGAGCAATCCGCCATCAGCGCCTCGTCGCACGCGGTCGGTGCGCATTGCGCGGCGTAGTCTCCGAGCGCCTCACAGAAGCGCGCTGCGGGTGATTCTTCGCCGCCGACCTCGCCGGCATCTCGGGCTCCTGGCTCGCATCCCACGACGATCGCGATCCACAGCACGCATCCGACCAAACCTCGCATCGCCCTCGGCATGCGCGGGCTCTGCCACAGCGCCACACGCGGCTTTGTTACGAACGCTGCGCAAATCGAGGTCGCTGCTTTCTTGCTCGCACCGAGACGGCGCTTGATGCCGGGCGCATCCCACGATCGCGCCGCGCGGTCGGGGCGCAGCGTGTTGTCGACCGACGCGACGGCGGCCAGTCGTAGTCGCGCGCCGTTGGCGGATCTCCGGAGCCCGCCGCAGCTCGAACAGCGCCGCGAACTCGGGGGTGGCTCAGCGGCTCGAGCGCTCGGGCGCGATGGCTCGGGGCGGCTTCGTCGCGTTCAATGACGGACCTGCCCAAAGCCCGAGCTGCGGACTGACAGCGAACGCCCCCCTACCCGGCTCGAGCGCGCCTTCGTCGCGGCCACGTGTCCGATAAGGAGAAACGTAGTGAAAACAGTCACCGCGCAGAGGGAGCGCGATGTGCTCCCCCTCGAGGCAAAACACAAGCTCACGAGCTACCAAGCTCACGAGCTACCAAGCTCACGAGCTACCAAGCTCACGAGCTACCAAGCTCACGAGCTACCAAGCTCACGAGCTACCAAGCTCACGAGCTACCAAGCTCACGAGCTACCAAGCTCACGAGCTACCAAGCTCACGAGCTACCAAGCTCACGAGCTACCAAGCTCACGAGCTACCAAGCTCACGAGCTACCAAGCTCACGAGCTACCAAGCTCACGAGCTACCAAGCTCACGAGCTACCAAGCTCACGAGCTACCAAGCTCACGAGCTACCAAGCTCACGAGCTACCAAGCTCACGAGCTACCAAGCTCACGAGCTACCAAGCTCACGAGCTACCAAGCTCACGAGCTACCAAGCTCACGAGCTACCAAGCTCACGAGCTACCAAGCTCACGAGCTACCAAGCTCACGAGCTACCAAGCTCACGAGCTACCAAGCTCACGAGCTACCAAGCTCACGAGCTACCAAGCTCACGAGCTACCAAGCTCACGAGCTACCAAGCTCACGAGCTACCAAGCTCACGAGCTACCAAGCTCACGAGCTACCAAGCTCACGAGCTACCAAGCTCACGAGCTACCAAGCTCACGGCCCCCAAGGACTCACAAGCCCACAAGCCCACAAGCCCACGGGCTAACAGAGTCACAAGCTCACGAACCCATGAGCCTACAAGCTCACGAACCCATGAGCCTACAAGCTCACGAACCCACAAGCTCACGAGCTAACAGGCCCGCAGGCCCGCAAGTTCACGAGCCCACAGGCTCACGGGCTCACAAGCTCACGGGCTCACAGGCTCACAGGCTCACAGGTCCACAAGCTCACGAGCTCTTTGACCGATTAGGCGATCGTGGCATAAGCTCGCTCTCGCCATGACCACGATCGTTGCGATTGCCGGGCAAAAAGGCGGCACAGGGAAGAGCACCATCGCGGTGTGCCTCGCCGCCGAATGGAAATCTCGGGGCAAACGGGTTCTCCTCGTCGACGCAGATCCACAAGGAACGTCCTTGACGTGGGGTGAGGTCGCTGCCGAACTCAATCTGGCGGCACCAACGGTCATCGCGATGGGTGACAACCTGCGCCGCGACCTTCCGGGCGCTGCTGAAGCGTACGATGTGGTCGTCGTCGACTGCCCTGGTCGCGCGGGTGGCAAGCGGACCGCCGGCGCCCTGCTCGTCGCTGACGCAGTGCTCCTGCCGTGTGCTCCTGCGACGCCCGACATCTGGGCGCTCAGCGGCTCAATTGACGCGGTGCAGGAGGCTCAGGCGATCCGTCCCGACCTCCGCGGCGCGATCGTCCTGAATCGTGTCGATCGCACCGCGATGACGAAGAAGACGCGCGATGCGCTCTCGCAAGCTGGTCTGCCCGTATTGAAGGCTTCGCTCGGCGCGCGAGTAGCATTCAACAAAACACTCGCCGCCGGCGAGGGGATCACGACGTACGAGGGCGGCAGCACCGCGGCGAACGAGCTGCGGCGTCTCGTCGACGAAGTCGAAGACCTGCTCGAAATGGAGGCCGTAGATGTCGCGTAACTCCGAGCCGGCACTCGGGCTTCGCAAGCCGGGGACCCGCAAAGTCGTGTCTGACGAAGAGGCGCGCCTTCTTGAGGAGCGTCTCAACGCCGCGGAGAGGGCTGCTTCCCCAGTCGTTGCCGTCGAGTCGCCGATCGAGCCCTCGACGTCACCCGTGGAGCCGGCGCCCACCACCGTTCCGACCGGGACGCGCAAGGTCAGCGCGGCGAAGCAGGAGGCTCCGCGTGAAGCCCGCATTTCGGCGAACTACCCGCGCGGCAAAGGGAGCAAGGCGGATCCGTACCGGCGCGCGAAGGATGGCAAGTCGCTGCGATCGACGACTGTTTTTCTCGCCGACGATGTTCACGAACAGCTCCGGATGTACTGCGCTCGACACGAGCGGAGCCAGTCGGACGTGATCGCGGAAGCGCTTGAGCTCCACCTGCGGAATGCTCGCTGAAGCTGCCAAGCCCGTCTCGTGGGCGCCCACTTCACCGAAATCACCAGGGTTCAAGCCGTACCGCAGGCGATCCCTGCACTCCGAGCGAGGGTCACGGCTCGCCGAAAGGCGTCGAGCGACGCTCGCACGCCTTGTGCCGCGGAGCCCCTCGCGCGGACCGAGCCCGTCGGCGGGCGCGTGAACCCAGTGCCACGGGGTAGGCTCGATCGGTGGTGGAAGCGGAGCCGAAGTTCGCCGGTGGCGGCAGCTGAAGCGCCCGCTCCCACGAGATCACGACGACCAGCTGTCTGATCTGAGGCGGCGCTAGAATCGCCCCGTGATCACTCTCTCAGGCAAGAAGGCGCGTTTCGTCGCGCTTTACCTGGGTAAAGCGCAGGGCGACGCCATCGACGCCGCCCGGATGGCGGGCTACGAATCCCCCGAGCGACAAGGGCCGCTGCTGTTGCGGTGCGCGGACGTCTGTGAGGGACTCGAACAGGCGCGGAACCCGCCGACACCGGCGCCGAGCGAGGCCTCCTCGCCTCAACGCGCGGCACCACCTCGAGCGCTCCGCCCCGCAGGGCTGACGCCGGCTCGGCTCGACGTGACGCTGAAGCTGAGCGAGCTGCCCCGTGGGGTGATGACCCGCGCGAAGGATGGCTGGAAGGAGTTCCGGGTCGACTGCGACGGCCGTGCCGTTTCGATCGCCATGCGCCCGCGCGTCTGGAACAAGCTCGAGCAGGCAGCCAAGGAGTTGCCTGACTGGGTGGCGTCCATCACGGGCAAGATGGGCCCGCCGACGAGGGAAGGGTTCGTGCTGCTCGAGCCCGGCGTTCAGGTCTTCGAGCGGAAGAGCAAAGCTCCCGACCCTGAAGTGTCGACCGCTCCAAACTCCGCGACGAACGAACGCGCCGATTCCAGAACCGAGCCGGCGACCTGATCCTCGCGGCCGAGCTGGCACGAGAAACGCTCGTTTAGATGCGAAACCTAGGCGCGTAAGCGCCTGGAAATCCTTGGACGCGCGCGGAGCGCGCACCGTTCGAGACCCCGAAGGGGGCTCGTTCAGTGGTCTCCGATCGTAGAGCGGACAGACCGTACAGCTGTTGTATGCAATTTACTGCTCGCTCCAAGCAGCGCCCGGTTCCAACGAGCGCCGCTTTCGGCGCGCGGTTGTATGCGATCAGCTGTCTCGCTCGCTCGCAGCCGACTCCTGCCGGCTCTGGTCCGACGTCAGGCGGCGTCTGAGGTCATGGAAACCGTCGCCGACAGAGCTCGGGCACGCCCAAAACGGTGCTCGTCGACATGTAGGTGATGCCCGTGGACGGACCTCGGCCTCCGGGCTCAACTCCGGAAGCTCACGGCGACTCTCTGCACCACTAGGCGAGCGGCGGCGGGTCCGGCCCGGCCTCGGGTACCGGCTCGTCAGAGCCCTCTCCGGAGCCGTCCTCACGCTCGTCCGCATGCACGTCAGGCGAGCACGCGAGCGCGCTCAGCCAGTACTCGTTGAAAGCGAAGCCGCTCGGGCCGACCCAGGCCTTGGGGACCTGATCGGCCGGAGGCTGCACCTTCGCGATCGCGCCGGCGCGCTCGAGCGCCACGAACGCCCCGCAGTCCCACCAAGGCGCCTCGCGCCGGAAGCTCGTTCCGAAGAGGTACTGGACCGAGTAGGTCCTGAGCGAGCGCGGATCCTCGAACGCGTTCGCGAGCATCCCGCGGCTCAATCCGTCCACAACGCGCGCGTAACCCCGGCGCCGCGTGGGCAAGCCCAGGCGGTAGAGCAGGACACCGGCAGCGATCACCTCACGCGCCCGGATGTGCCCGAGATCGCGCACCGGGGCCGTCCATCCGCCGCCGGGCTTGCGCTCGATCCCGAGCGCAGCACGACGTACCCGGAGCGCGTAGCACCGCGGGAGCTCAGCGAGGCTCTTTTCGGCCTGACGCCGCGTCCCTCGCACGATGGTCCGGACGCGAGCGAAGGCGTGGTCCGGCAGGTCGCGAGGATTGCAGTCGGTCGCGCCCTCGCGCGCGAGCTTGTGCTCGAACCGGATCCGCCGTTCGGTCTTCGCCGCGAGCGGACGTGGCGCACGAACGCGCTTGGGGCGAGGCGTGTCCGCCGCAGTCGATCTCGAAGGCGATTGCGCCTCTTCGGCCGTACGCGCGAGCTCGCGCCGGTACGCGTCACGCTGCGATCCGCTCGATCGGCGCGGCTGCCGGTAGGGTTTGGCGCCGTGAACCGCTTCTCGCGCTTCCTCGAGCGCGAGAGGCTCCGTTTCTGCGCCGGTCTTCGGATCGAAAACCGGAGCCGCGGCTACGAGCGCCGCGATCTGGTCTCGGACCTCGGCCGCTGACTTTTCACCGGGTTTGAGGCGTGAAGCAGGGGAGGGCGGCGGCGGGACAGACGGGATCGGAGGAACCGTCGCGCGATACCGCGCGCGGTCCTGCGAGCTGAGCTCGCCTCCCGAGAGCGCGGAGACGTTCGTCCGTTCGACGGACGAACGTCCCCGCTTGCTCTCACGGGAGTCCTCCCGTAGCTTCGTCAGGCCGATCCCCTGGTCAGGTCCGGCGAACTACCGAAGCCCGAGTGTTCCCAGCACTCGGGTTTCAGCGTTTCTGGGCCTCAGTGACTACGCCGCGATGGCGCCTCCACGTCCGCGATGGACGAGCTCTTCAAGCGACGGACCGATCCGTCGCCACGCGTTTCGAGCGCTCGAGACGATCGCCAGCACGAAGCTCGACGCGTCAGAGCGCGAGCGAAACCGTCAGCGAATTCGCGCGATCTGCGCATTCGCTGCCTCCCGGCTTCGCGGAAAATGGTTGAGTCCGGACGGACTTCGGCCTAGGAAGTTCATCAGAGCGTAGGCGCCGCATACGCCACCGCTTCAGGAGCCCCGGACGACGTTTCGACCCGTCGTTCGGGGCTTCGCCCTTTCGGGCTCGAAGCACTCCCGGACCCGCAGGCCCGGATCACGTGACCAGTCACGTGATGTGTTGTCGGTACCACACGCCCTGCGGGTGTCGAAAGGGATTCGACCGGAACGCAAGCTGACGGGGTGAAATTCGTACGTACTCCCCTCGATCAGCGGCTGTTCGGGCGCTTCCGAGCAGATCGTCGACGGATCCGTCACGGGCGATCATCTTTCGCCTCGCACACCCGCAGCTGCAGCTGTCAGGGATCGTGCTGGGCGATCACCGCGAGCCCCGGCTATCGCTGCGCGCGCCTGCGCCTCGCGGATGGCGTGGCCACTGCGCGCAAGCCGACGACTCCCAAGCGCTTCGAACGCGTCGCGAATGGCGAGATCGCGGACGCACACCGCGTCCATCGGACGCTCGCCCGACATCAGAACGGGACCTCGTCGAACGCCGCCGCGAACCGGCTCACCTTCGCTGCCTTCGCGGAGCCGCGCTTGCGCTGGAACTGGCGAACGAGCACGCGCTCCTCGCGCTCGAGGCGCCGGAGGTCCTCCGTGAGCTGGCGATTGAGAATCTCGTCGACGTCGGCCGAGTGGTCGTGGACCCACTCGAGAAACGCCTCCGTCCGGCTTCGGCGCTCGCTGTCGCGGATGCGACCGCGCACGGCGTCGAAGACCGGCACGAACTCCGGCGAGATGTTGTTGCGCACCTCGTCGTCGCTCTCGCGACGCCGCTCGCTCGCGGTCGCGCGCGACTTCGAGCGCGCGCGAGCAGGGTCCCCGAATATCAAACGCTGGTCGTTGCGCTCGGTCGCATACGCATCCATCGCGGCGGTGATCGCGCGCGAGATCTGATCCCGCGCGTCGTCGCGCCGCGACGTGCACAACTTCCGCGCCGCAGCCTGATCGCCGCGATGACGCTCACGGACCGCGTCGCGCTCGGCGCGCTGACGCTCGCGGAGCTGCGCTCGGTCGGCGCGACACGCGTCGCGGATTTCGTGCTGCCGCTCGCGACTGGCAGCCTTCGCGGCGCGAAGCTGCTCGCGCAGCGCACGCAGACGTTCGCGGTTTGCGATGCGATGCGCCGCCTCGCGCTCGCGGTCGAGCGCCTTGCGCTGCGCGGCGATCTGCTTCTGCGTGGGCACGCCTACGCGCCTCCACTCGCCACGAGTCGGAACGCGCCGTATGCAGTGAGCGCGAGCATCATCGGCACGACGGGTCGCCACGCACGATCGAGGTCGGGGGAGCACTCGACGACTGCATGACACGCGCGCACGAAGTGCTGGCAGTTCCGCAGCGGCGACCAGCGTTCACCGATGCGAGCGCGCGCTCGCGCAATCACCACGTCGGGCGACGCGGTGCCGAGATAGCCGATGACGTGCACGGGGCGCCCCGCCGCAAACTCGCTCCAGCTCTCCTCCGCCACGACGCCGCGACGCTTGCTCTTGTGCACGACCTGCGGCCAGCCGTCGGGGCCATTCCGGTCCGTCACGATTCCTTCGTGCCAAACCCCGCGGACGCGCACGCAGACCACGGCACCGGGGAACGGCTCCACCGGCGTCACGGCGCGCCCCCGGGCTTCGCTGCGTCGCTCTCGGACTTCGCCTCGGGCGCGAGATAGATGCGCGCGAGCGTAAACACCGCCTGCTGCTGCGCCGGGTTCAGCGCGCCGAGAATCGCGTTGAGCTGCGACGGCTCGAGCGACTGGAGCAGGGCCTTGATTTGGCCCTCCGCGCCGCTCACCGCGTCCACCATGACGGTCTTGCCGGCGATGCGATTGGCGATCGTGGGCACCAGCAGCTTGAGGTGACCGATGAGCTCGCCGGTCTGCTTCTCTCGCGCACTCGCTCGACGGATCTCCATGTCGCGCTCGTGCTGGCGATCGCGAAGCTTCTCGGCGAGATCCATCACACGCACCTCGCGCTGCTCGAGCTCGGCGATGCGCGTGTCCTTGTCGGCGAGCAGCCGCCGATCGTGCGCGAGGTATTCGCCCACCGTACCAACGAGGAGCCGCTCGCGGTTCTCGAGGTGCCGCATCATCTGCGCGAGCAGACCGCGCAGCGATGCGTCGGCGTCGACGACGAGCTCGCCGCGCAGGGCGTCGTCGGAGGCATCGTTCGCGGGCGCGGTCGGGCCGGAGACGCGCACCGGCATCCGTGCATAGGGCGCGTACTCGGGCCCGTAGTGGACGACCACCTCGTAGAGCTGAGCGCGGCCCGGAAACGCGCTCGCGTGATCGCACACGGTCGACCAGACCTCGGCGGCGAGCTCGGCAGCGACCGGCTGATCGCCGAGCGGCCAGTGCGAGACCGTTTTCGACCGGCCGTTGTGCCAGAGATGCAAGAGCGTCAGGCGCGAAGGTCGGCCCGCGTCCACGATGTCCGCGCTGAGCGCGCGCGCGAGCCACGGACCGAAGTGCTCCGGCACTCGCCTCGCCAATGCCTGAGGGTGGAGCTCGGAATCGCCCGAAAGCGGAACGATACTCACGTCGTCATCCTCCCAACGAGGTACAGACCACCCACCACAGCAACGGCGACACCGACGACCGTCGCCGTCGTCGCGATCGACCTCGCCGCATCGCGAACACCGTCTCCCGCGCCGTTTGCGAGGCTCTCGATCGGTCCTCGTAGGGGTCGCAGTGCCGGCAGCGACGGCGCCGTCAGCTCGACGCCGCGCGCGTGTGCTCGCGCGCGCCAGTCCTCGAGCGCCGTCGCGTACGACTCGACACGGGTCGCGACTTCGTCAGCGAGGCGCCGCGTGAGCGGCGCGTCGGGCCCGCGCTCGCGGTAGAGCGCGAGCCAGCTCTCGCGCCACGACTTCCAGTTCTGCAAGAAGTCGAACGGAATCACCTGGCGGTAGTAGGCGCGCAGCAGGTCGCGACTCAGCGCATCGATCGACGCGTGCACCTCGCGCATGCGTGCCTCGACGTGCCCCGGCCACTGAATGCCGACGTGCGCGGCGTGCGTATCGCGCTCATTGGGCGGCCCCTCATCCATCCCATCGCGCACATCCGGCAGCGGCTCGATGGACACGACGGGGTAAGGGGAGGGCGCGAGCGCACCAGCTCGCGCGGACATCGACGGTCGCGACGCCACACGCCCGTGCGTGCATCGATCCGCCGCTGAGCCCGGCACGATCGAAAACCGCCCGGCGTGCTCGCCCCACGGGAGCACCGGCCCCGCGATCCCGAACGTCGCGAGGTACTCGAGCGGATTGACCCACACAGATCTGAACCGCACCGGCTCGAGCGGGTCGATGCGCGGGCCGGGATACGGCGAGCCTTCGACGACGCGACGCCCGTTGTACGAGATGGCGCGCGACCGCAGTCGCGCACGGAGCTCGAGCGGGACCTGTCGCCGCACCTCGAAGTGCAGGTGCGCGCCCATTGTTGCGAACCTGCCCGAGCTCGTGCGACCAACCTCCGCGATCAGATCGCCGTGCTGCACGACCGCACCGGCCTCGACGTGCCGCCGCGACAGGTGCGCGTAGTGCGTGAACACGCCGTCCTGCTCGTGCCAGAGCACGATGCTCACGCCGTAGCCGCCGAAGCCCGGCGAGCCGTCGGGAACGGAGATGACACAGACGCCATCACGCACCGCGTAAACGGGCGTCCCGACGCCACCGAGGAGGTCCAGGCCGGCGTGCCAACGCCACCCGCTCGGACGCCGGCGCCAGCCGACCACCGTCGTCATCCGCATCCGCTCGATCGCGATCGGCGGATGCGCAGAGCACGTCGGCTGCGAGAGCCACGGCGCATCGCGGAACAGCGTCATAGCGCCAGCTCGAAGCAGCACACGCACGGCGCAGGCTCGGGCGTCGCGATCGTCACCTGCGCCGCGCCATTCGGCACCGGCACGAGCGGAGGTTCGACGTCCGCTGTGACCTCGATGCGAGCGAGCTCTTCGAGCGCACGATCGATGAAAGAGATCGCCATCGGCACGCGGCGCGCGGGCCCGCGCAATGCGCGTAGATACGCGGCGAACGGCGGCAGATCGATCGAGGCTTGGAACGCGCCACCTGCAGCGGCTTCGGTGCTCGTGTAGAGGGTGCGACGCGGAGACGATGAGCTCGCCGCCCCGTAGCCGGCGAACGCACCCACGCGATAGCGCGGAGCCGGAACATCCGTCGGGCCATCGACACGCGCCGACACGTGCAGGCCCGACGCGCAGACGGTGAACTGAGCGCCGCGCACGAAGTCGACTTCCGCGGTCGCGACAGCGGGTCCGACACCCCACTGAACCTCGGCGACCACATGAGTTCCCGGCAGAATGATCGTCGTCGCAATAGGGTCGGCGAGCTCGGGACCGACGAGGCACACGGTGACGACGCGCGTCGCCGCCTCATCGCCGCCGGGGAGACGGATGAGCTGTTCGCGATGACCGGGCCACACCTCAGCGGAACGACCGATCGCGCCGTGCTCGAGGAGCTCGGAGTAATCGCCGCGCATGTTCGCTCCTCTGCACGCGCTACTGCGGTTGTCGCGCAGCGAGCACCACGTCGCGCGCGGCAACCCGCATCACGAGCACGTCGACTTCGAACGCGCACGGCGGCGCTTCCAAGCTCGCATCCGGCCCTTCGCCCACGCGCAGCCACGGCCACGCGTAGACCGCGATCGCTCCATCGTCGCGGTGCTCGACCTCGAGTTGTTCGACGTACGGATACGCGCTCGGCCGCACTGTCTGGACCGTCACGAACGAGTCGCCAGGGTCGAGCTGAGAGAAGCGCGAGAGCCGCAGGTGCACCGCTGCGGCTCCATCGAGCGCCCAGGGGCGAGCGAGGCCCTCGACGCTCCAGGGGCGCACGAGCTCACCGTTCGGCTCGAAGCCTTCCGTGCGCAACACACGAACGTTCGATCCACCTCCGGGCGTCTGCTCGACGCGCACGCGCGCGCAGGCCCACAGGGCATCGCGAAGCAAAATCGGCATTGGTTCTCCTTCGGGTTGAGAGCGGCGTTAGAAGCCGGAGGCCATCGGGGATCGCCAAAGCCAGCGCGCGCCTTCCCATGCGCCCGCGGTCGCCGCGTCGCGGTACTGCTCGCCGACGCCGACGCGAACGGCGGCCTCGTACGCGGCGCGATGCTCCACAGGCGTCCGGCTCTCGGGCGGGACGTCGCGCCACGACTCGCGCACCTCCGGTGCGTCGCCCACTGGGCTCGATGACGGAGGCGGCGGGGGCGGGAAGGGCGGAACCGCGCCCGCACGACCGCCGAACAGACCGGAGAACAGACCGACCAGGTCCCCGAACGTCTGCTGTGGCCTCGATGATGCCGCCGGTGCCGATGCCGGCTGAGGAGCGCGAGCTCGCGCGCGCGCCGATCGCGCTGCACGCTGCGCGCCGTATGCGGTCGCGAGCACGGCGATAGTTTGACCTGCGAGCGGATTGCCGCGACGCGCAGACGCCGCGAGCGTTCCGAGATTCGCGAGCGCGCGCGGGTCACCGCGGCTTCCGCGGTCGAGAAGCGTCGTCGCCGCTCTCATCGTGTCCGCCGCAACCGGCCCGACACCGGGCACCATCGACACGAGCGAGTGTACGATCGGCTGGCGAACGACATCGCTCGTCACGCGCGCGACGTCGCGCACCGCGCGCGACTGCGCGAGCTGCCGTGCAGTGCGCGCGGTCTGACGAAACACCTGCCCGAAGTCGAAGCCGGCCGCCGCAGCTCGCGTCGCGAGCGCATGCGCGATGGTGTTCTCGTCCGCGCTCGCGGCGAAGCGAACGGGACCGTCAGCGGTCTCGAGCGTCGCGATCGCAATCCATCGGGACCCGTCCCGACGCACCGTGATCCGGCACGGGTACTCTCCCACGTAGAGAGGCCGCATCGTCGTCTTCCTCGCTCCTCACGCCCGACCGGGCGGCTGATAGGAAACGGTCTCGCGCGGCGCGAAGAGCGGCGCGGGTGCGTTTCGGACTCCGAAGTACACGAGCGCGCCCCTCGTGGTGCCTCCGTAGAGGCCATCCGCCTGCAAGCCCGCCGCACGCTGGAACCGCTGCAGCTTCTGCCTCGAATACACGAAGCCCTGCCGCGCGATCTCGGCCCCCATCTGCGGCGCCAGACGCCGAGCGAGCGCGAGGTCCACACCCGCACCACCAGGCGCGTTCACGTTCTGGCGACGCGCTTCCGCATCGGGCCGCGATGGCTCCGACGTCGACGATGGTGCCGGCGCGCGGTGATCGGTGCGTCGAGGCGGCTCGGCCGCTGGCGGGGCCGGAGCCGCAGCGGGCGATGCAGGCGGCGCGGGCGATGCGGTCGTCGACCGTGACGGCGAAACATCAGTCGCGGGTGACGCAGGCGGAAGGTCCGCCGACATCGACGACGATGCAGGCGCAGCCGATCCCGGCGGAGGCGGCGAAACGGCTGAACGCTCCAGGTACGCGGCGCGCTGCTCGAACGCATCCGCGAGACGCGGGTAGCCGCGTGCACGCAGTTCGGGCGCGAAGCGTCGAAGATCGGACGCGCTCGCGACGCGCATCGCGCGGCCGAACTCCTCGCGCGATGCCGCGTCGAGCCGCGCGAGTTCGCCCTCGAGCAGGTCGTCGCTGGTCGCACCTGCGGCCGGCGCGGACGTCTCACGCTCACGCGGCGGAGGCGGCGGGATCGCGGGCGCCGGAGCGCTCGGCAAAGGCTGAGCCGGCGCGATCGCAGCCGGCGCCGACGACGACTGCGCCGCCTCGGCGCGCCGCTCTGCGGCGATTAATCGCAAGGTCACGGCGGATGAGTGCCATCCTCGCGTCTCGAGCTGCTCCGCAACTTCCTCGATCTGCTCAGGCGACGGGCGCGAGGCGAGCCACGGCTCGAGCCGCGCGAGGAAATCGTTCATGAGCACCGAGTTCGGCGCTGCCGGCGGCAGCGCAGGCGGCGACGCAGAAGCAGGGGCAGGACGACGACTCGCGACCGCGACCAACGCGGCCAACGCGCCGCCGCCCAAGAGCAGCAGCGGGATCGGACTCATGGCTCAGACCTCCAGGCTCATCCCCATGCCGAGCAGCGCTGACGGGTCCTCAATCGAACCATCCGGTCGACGGACCACGATGTGATAGAGGCTGAACCGCCCCCGATCGTCGACGTGCCCCTGCTCGTTGAATCGCGTGAATCGAAAGTCCGGACGCGCCTGGATTCCCTCGCGCACGACGAGGTCACCCACGCGACCGCACGACAGGTCTTCGCAGTCGCCAAACCCCTGCTCGATGAGGCTCGGCAACGCCTGCCATCGCTCTTGTGGCAACGGCTCGGCGCGATAGACCACGCCGGACTCGTAGAGTGACGGGGTCTGCGGATACTCCCGCAGATACAGCGTATTGATGGCCGACAGCGCCATTAGCATCGCCCGCAGCGATCGCTCGCTTCGCGCGCGCGCCGCTTCGGACTCGAACAGTTTGACCGTCAGCGCGATCGACGATGTCGGCCGACCCACGAACATCGCCTGCGCCGCACCCTCTGCTGCACGCAGCTCGGCGGCGGGGTCGCGGCCGGCGACGATTCGATCCGCTGCGCGCCAACATGCGCGCTCGATCGGTCCCGCAGCTCCCGTCGCGAGTAGGTGCGGGACCGAGCCCCACTCGCCGCCGTCTTCACCAGACGCGAGACGATCGCCAAGCACTGAGAAGCGCGCGTCCCGATGCTCACGCAGGTACGCCGCGTTGACCTCCGCGAGCGCCCTCACCAGCACCGACAGCGCTCGCTCCCGATAGCGACGCGCGCGCACGTCGTCGTCGCGAAGTGCGCAGTCGAACACCACGCGACGCATCGCGGCCCGAGCTCACTCCTCGGCCCACCCGAACACCGAGCCGATGAAGCGGCGATCGGCCGTGCCGATGTTCTGGACGGCGATCGAGATCTGCTTTCCCAGCTCGCAGACCTGGCCTCCGAACGTGCCGACCTTCGACAGCTCCGAGTACACGATCGCAGGCGTCATCGACTGCGACCCTGCGCGCTGCGGGTTCTTGCCGACCGTCAGCTCGCAGACGAAGTCGTTGCCGATCGTGCTCGGAATGACGAGCTGGTCGACCTCGAATCGCTTCACCTGCGGGTGCACCGCGATCGTGATGAGCTGTCCCGGCGTGAGCGGCGTCTCGGACGAGAAGTTCAACGGAATGCGGTCCTCCGGCCGACGGGAACGCGCACCGCGCGTCGGCACCGGACTGCGGGCAGCCGACGCAAGACGCGCGACGGCCTGCGCGGCGCGCTGCGGCGGCACGGCCGGACGCATCGGCACCGGGGAGATCGCACGCGGCGCGAGCGGCGGACGCGCCGCCGGACGCATCGGCATCGGCACGGGGCGTCCGAGCCGGCGCACCGGCATCGGACGACGACGACGCGCAGCGCCGACCGACGCAGCGAGCACGTCTTCGACCGTCGGAGCTCCGGCATACGCCTCGTCGTCGTACCCGACGAAGCCCTCGCCGCCGTACCCGTCGCCCGGGAACGCCTCACCGCCGTAGCCGTAGCCCTCGAGCGCCGAGAGCAGCTCCGCTCCGGAAGCGAAGCCCTGCTCCTGCGCGATCCAGTCCAGAGCTCCGGCGATCGCGGCGTAATCCTCGGCGCCGCCGACCTCGAAATAGTCTCCTGCCGAAGCCGCGTAATCGTCTTCGAACATCACTCACCCCGCTCGTGCTGGTGCCTGTGTCGTGACGCCTGCCGGCGTCGTTCAGCGCATGCGGCCGATTGCGTCGGCGAGCGCCATATCCGCGAGCATCACGCCCCGCGGCGGCGAATTGCCCGGAGGTAACACGTGCCCCTGCGCCGCCGCGCCGCCCCGCAGCTGCGGTGCCTGGGGCTGTTCGGGCGGAGGAAGCGCCGGTACCGCGGGATCGGGCCGCGTTAGGCGACGCATCAGCGTCGCACCGGACGCAGCTCCCCATGAGCCCATCGCTCCATACGTGAACGCGAGCACGTGAGGCTTGTAGACGTTGTCCTTGTCCGACAGCGACATTGCCGTCGCCGTCAACAGACCGCCGACGCTCAACGCACCGTCGACGGGGATCCCCCACACCTCGCCCCACCCGTATTCGCGAAGACTGCCGAAGACCATCGACGAGCCGAAAACCTCCGTCGCTGCGACCAGGTTTCCCACGGCATCATCGACGTTTTCGCGCATCCCTTCGACGCGCTCACGCGCGGTCCTCATCACCGTCATCTGCGCGTCACGCGCTCGTGCGAGCGCGTTCTCCAGCGCGTCCACGTACTCGCGAGTAATCCCCGCCATTGCGCCTCCAAGATGCCTGTCGACTCGCGATCTCAAAACACCAAGAACGTCCGTCGACTACCGTCTTTCGTGTTCTTGAGCGTGTCATTTGACTACGCAACATCGTTCGACGGACATGCCACAACAGCCGGGCCCCTCTCTCATCCGATCCCGCGGGACCGCTGCAATTTCGCGCCTCAGGACACGTTCTAGTTTCGCGCACTTAGATATCGCTTGCAGCAATCCGCGGGCCCCTCATGAGGGGCCCGGCGCGAATTGCTGCAATTCGCACCGGGATCGATTTTACATCCTGGAAACCCGAGCATGCATCCGAGCCCCTCGGACAGACCGAGTCTCGGCGCTCGCGACAGCGCGCAGCCGAGCTCTCGGTTCGGCCGACGGTAAGCGTCATCAAGGACGGCGATGACGCCGGCGCCGACGAGGACGCGGCGGCGAAAGCAGACCGATCTCGTCTTCGACCGTTGCGCCGCTGCACACGGCCTCGAGCTTCTCGAGCAGCTCGCGTTTCCCGGCGGCCACGCCTGCCTCGTACGTGTTCGGCGGGAAGGCTTGCCTTCTCTCCCATTCGATCACGGCGCGGAGCCAACGGCGGATGAGCCGCACACCGACGGCGGGCTTGCGTGCTCTCTCCTCGTCCTCCGGCGAGAGCTCGCCTCGCTCGACCGACGCTCGTGTCCGCGTGAGCGCCTCGACCCACGCCTCCGGTCGCTGCGGAGGGCTGCGCACGTCGCGCCACGCAAGCCGCCCATCGCGCCACGCGTCGATCGCAGGCACCGGCAAGCGTTCCAGCGCTTGAAGGCTCCGCTTCACCGTCGACAGCGACAGGCCGGTGCGGCGCGCGATTTCGGTCGGCGTCACGTCCAGCAGGCGCAGCGCACGCACGCCGAGCGCGCGCTCGTACGTCGTCATGATGGGCTTGTTCGCGAGGAAGTTCCGGAGCCGCGCGTCGAGCTCGGTCGTCGTCGACGGGAGGAACTGCGCAGGCACGGCCTCGTAGCCGAGCGCTGCGTGCGCAGCGATCACCTCGTGCCCGACGATCACGACGCCGCGCACGCCCGTGGGCGTCGCACACCAACGAACGGGCGTTCGCACCGCGATCACGACGCCAGTGCTCGGCACGCCACGCGGGTCGGCGCGCCCTGCGGCCACGATCGCCGCGACGCGCGATTCAGGATCCGTGAGCGTGTTCCACGTGTCATCCGCGAAAAGCTGCTCGCGCGGGCAGAGCTCCACAGAAGAAGGCGTCGACATGCCCAAGTTGTCGACGTGAACGCCGGAAGAGTTTCGTACCGTCCCCGCGGGATGTCGTTGAAATCAGTTCAGTATTTCGCCTCCGCCGGAAAATAGTCGGAATGGTCCGACAGGAGCAGGTCCGGATACTGGTCGTCGTCGATCCCGCACGTCCGAATGGACCCATGATTTGAGGCCGAGCGGTAGCCAAACAGGAATTTCGGTAAGCCCCCTCGAACCGTCCGCGTGCCGCACAGGGATCCCCGTTCGTAGACGGCGCGACAGCGCTGTAGTCCCGCGGGCAACGCACGACTGCCCAGGCGCGGCTCGGACGGACCCCACGCTCGCGCGCACGAGTGGGCGACGTGGAACGATCGCACTCGCCATCCCCGATCGCCCTGCGGCAAGCACGAACCCGCTCGGCATGTCGAGCTCGTCGCTGCACTCAATCGAGGCGCTCGATGATCGCACGGCACGCGGCCTGCTTTGGGCGTCGCGCGCCGCGCCGTTGCGCGCGGCGAGGAGGCCGTATGAAGAGCTCGATATTTAAGGTCCTCGCGTGCATTTTCGCCCTGTCAACCGTGGGGTGCTCCGCTGATGAAACCGTCGGGCGTGGTGCGGAAACGATCTCATGTACGCCGGGATCGGAGGTCACCGTCGCGTGTGGTGCCAGTGACCTCGGGTTCTGCTCGGGCGATCCGATCCTGACCGTGTGCGATGGCGCCGAAGTCCCCGAAGAAATGTGTGGTGATAGCGGGACCGAAACCCTTGGCCGGAACGACGACTCGGAAGGTCGCTGCCCTTCAGTCACGGTCACCTGTCCGGATTCAGGTGAGCTCTCGGTCAAGCCGACCGCGTTCAGTGGGGTTCCTACCTGCGATTGGGATACCCGCGAATCCGCGGGCTGATCCCGTTCGCATCAGCACGCGTGCACCGAACCATCTCCGATAAACCGTCGCGACCCCATGACCCCGCGACCACCACTCGCCTCGCCACGCGCTTGCTCGCGGACGAGCATGTAGCGTTCGCGCCTCGCATCGATCGCGCGCTCGTGCGCACTTACTTCGCGGCGTACGCGATCGGACCGAGCTCGGAGCACGACGAGCGCGTCGTCGCAACACGGCTCCCGCTGGATGGCGGCCTTGCGTGGGTACTCACTACACACGCGCTCGTCGTGGAAGGAACGCGTGTCGATCTCCGCGCGGGCGATCTCGAGCAGCGCATCGAAGCGATTGTGTGGAGTGATGGCAATCTTCGTGATCAACAAAGTCACGCAGCGAACCGGTTGTGGCGCTTTCTCGAAATGCTCCGACGGACGGTGAGCGTGCCGTCCGGCGCACGATCGCGCGCCGCAAAAAACAGTGAGTGCGACGAGCTTCAAATCGCGCCCACGCTCGCTGAAGTCGATGGCAACACTGACACCGCGGCGCTGGACGCGTTGAGCGCGGTCGCATGGCGACATCGCGAGGCGCGCGCCGACAGTCCGTGGTCCGCCGCGTTCGCGTACGAGCTCGCCGCGCGCCTCGTGGCATGGCATCGTGCTCGCAACGAAGGCCGGCCAGCGTACGATGGATGGTTCGTGAGCGTGCTCTCCGAAGCGCAGCTCGCGCGCGCGGTCCAGATGCTCCTTCACACCAAGCAGCCGCTCAACGGCGGGTCGCTCGTCGCCGCGCTGCCGATTTCGCGGCCCGAGCTCGCGCGGCTCGCAGCGCGGCTTGGGCACTCGCCCAGGCCGGCGTTTCCCGATCTGCTGGTGATCGAGGTCCGCATCGCGCCTCATGCGATCGGTACCTGGGTACGGTTCGAGATCGCCGCGCAGCCGGTGGATGCGGCGCTCGTACGTCCGTGCTTGCTTGAGCGGCTGATGGAGATCGAGGGGCGCGTGCTCGCGCAATCCGTGTTGCGCGGACGCCACGCGAACGATGTGGGCCGCATTGACTGGGCGCACGACGAGGCGCGGGCGCACCTCGTGCTGCCGTACTTCGACCTTTCCGCAATGCTCGGCTGCGCGAGGCCCCGGTTCTTCGTCGAGCTCGGCTCGGTTCCCAATGGCTGTAGCGCGCAATTCGCGGGCGCCTCCGCCGACGCGCCGAGCACGATGGCGCTTGAGCACACGTGGCGGCACGCAATGACGACAGGAAGCGCACTCGGCGCGGTGCGTGCGGCGATCTCGTTCGCGCACTACGGCTTTCCCGCGCACTCGGCGATCGCGCTCGAGCACACGGGCCTGCGGTTCCGCGCGTTGCGTGGCGCGCTCTTCCGCGCCGCCGCCGACGCATGGCGCATGTACCTCGTGACAGGCCAGGCGCTGACCGATGGCGCGATCGAGCGGCGCGCGCTGCGACTCTACGAGGCAGCGATCGCGTACGGTGCGGAGCGTGGCAGTGTCGAGGAAGGCTTTGCAGCGAGCTCATGCGAGCTCGCGCGACAAGCGCCGTACCGCACACGGGCGCGGCTCTTCGCGCGCTGTGCGGACCTGTTCCCCGAGCACGTACGCACCCCGGCATTCGCACTCGAACGCGCACGGCTCCTCGACTCCTGAACGATAGGAGCGGCACCCCACCGAGCGCCAGGTTGAAGAGCGCGCTGCACGCGAGTTTTCGTCGTCGTGGCTCGCTCCTCCCAGGAAAGAACCCATGAACGAACATCCTCTCTACGGTCGCCCGGTCGGCGAGCACTCGGGGCGCTTCGGCGCCGGCGGGTGGCTCTGGTACATCGGCGGAATCCTCGTCGCGGCCGGCGTGATGAACACTGGTCAGGGCGCGCTCGCGTTGTTCGGCGGAGCGCCCGATGCGCTGACGAAGATCGGCATGGGTGTCGTCGCGGGCGCGATCGGCGCCGCGATCCTGCTCGTCGCGGTGATGCGGTGGCGCCAGCACGTCGTCGTGTACGAGCGAGGGCTCGTGTACGCGAAGCTGCTGGGCCAGCAGCAGGTCGCGTTCGCCGACGTCACGCGCGTCGAGCTCGTGCGCGAGCACTCGAAGATGGGCACCGACGAGACGATCCACATCGCGCTGCGCGACGGTCGCGAGGTCTCGATCGGCAGCGTCACGAACATCGATCAGCTCGCCGGATGATCCGGCACGCCCCCTGAACCGAGCTCGGAGAGACAGACCGATGACCTACTTGATCCCCCTCGTCGCGCTCGTGGCCGTCGTCGCGTTCATGGTCCTGCAGCGCCAGCGTCTCGCACAGGCGGGCCAGACCTACGCTCCATTCGAGCTGAGCAAGCTCGCGCCCCGTCTGGGCCTGCAGATCGTCAACGGCGACCCCGGCGCGAACATCATGCTCGCGCCGCACAACACGGTCGGGACGCGCATCTCGGACGACAAGCCGTACGAGTGGAACGTGCGCCTGCAGGGCTCGCCGCGCGGTCGCCCCGTCGACTTCCTCTACTACCACCGCCGCGAGCGCCAGACCGGCCTCGTCGAGATCAAGTACACGTACTACGACGACGCGTTCATCGCGGTGCAGCTGCGCCCCGGCGCGCCCGAATTCGAGCTCGTCTCGAACCAGAGCAGCCTCGGCGCGATCTCGCGCCGTCACCCGTGGCCGGTGCAGCGCTCCGGGGATCCGAACGTCGGTCGCGAATTCACGATCGCCGCGAACGATCCGAGCGTGGGCGCGAAGCTCGCGCCGTTCCTCTCGCGCTTCGATCCCGCGCTGCGCGCGTACGGCATCCACCTCGAGTCGCACGGCGGATGGCTGCGCTTCCGCGCCGACGGCAAGCACACGAGCGGGAACTTCTACTTCATCGAGCAGATCGTCCCGGCGCTCGAGCAGATCGCGGATCGCCTCGAGCAGCCCTGATTTCCCGGGCGGGACGTGCGCTACGGATTCCGTAGCGCACGCCCGTGATACCGTCGTCGCGTGGGTGAATTCGACGACCTCGACAACGAGAAGACGCTGGTCGAGGAAGCGCAAGCGGCGACGTGCGCGACGAGGAGGCGGCGACGACGACGTGAGTGGGAACCGAGATCGATCACCATCTGGCTGCCGTCGGGGCCCTGCGCCCGAGCGCGTAAAAAAGATACGGTGGGCCGCTCGCCGCGCTCGGACGTCCGTACGCCGATCTCGCTCCAGCCGCGCGCGGGGTGATCCGCTCGAGAAGGCGGATTACCGCGGCTGCAGCCGCCGTCAAACGGGGTCGGAAGCGCTGCCAGGGAAAGACGAAGGCCGACCCGGACCACCGACGTGGCGAGTTCCCAATAGTTTCCGCCGGCCTCGTCGCAGAGCGCCTCCAAGGGGCACGCAGGCCAGGCGGCAGGCACCGAAAGACAACGACCGACCCGAGGACCCAGCCGAGGCCCCGGAACAGCCGCGCAGTGCGGCATCGCGCTCGAGGCGAGGATCTGCTCGCTCGCGCCCGAACACTCACCGGCTCGCCAGCGGACACCTCACTGAATGCGAAATTCCAGACGTTGAGAGCGATACCGTCCGAGAGAGGCTTCGACAGAATACACTCCTGGCTCGGCCGGTAACCGGAAGAACCGAACCAAATCGATGTGAAACTGGCTGAGTTCTCCCCCAGCTTTGATCGCGTGCTCGCGCGCTGAGGCGCGCCCGAATGAGCGTCGCTCCGGTGCCCAGCTCCGCGCATTGCGCCAGCGCGCTTCGAGGCCCGCGATTCGAGCGGGTCAAGCGCGTAACAGCAATTGCTCGAATACGACCGGCACCAGTACGGGTAGTAGGCGCTGGTGCTGCTACATCCTTCCTGGTTCAGAACGAGCCGCTCAGTGAGAACGCTGCGCCGCCCTCCGTGGGCGCCGCACCGAAGCTGATGCTCTGCCGCTCACGCCAGGCGCGGCGGCGGACGCCGGAGTCGACGTCGAGCGCGATCGCAGGCACATACAAGAGCAGGCCGAGCGCCGCTGCCGAGAGCGACACAACCGCGCCGATCAAATAGCCGCCGCCGTCGCACGAGCCACCGAACGCGCAGCCGATCGAGTGGCCGACGGCTACGATCGTGCCCGCCGCAAGCCCTCCGACGTGAAGCACAGTCGCCGTCACGTAGAGCGCCGTCGCCGCCTGAGCCTCGGCATCGATCGACGCGAGCTCGGCATCCGCCGAGACGTCGACCTCCAGCGTCGCCGGATCGATCGCGAGCGTCGCGCGATCGAACGTAAGTGTCTGCGCGCTCGCCGAGCTTGCCGAAGCCACGATGCAGATGAACGCCGCGAAGAATCCGAGTCGAGAAAACATGACGAATGAGACCTCCTGCGCGCCGCGTCACGCATCGCGCGTGCCGCGAGTAAAACGGCAGTCCGCAGGGTGCGCGTGTAGGAACCGACACGCCGGACCGTGCAATCCGTGTGCGGCCCTCCCACGCGCACGAGCGAGCCTGTATGTTGTCGAACCGCAAAGTGCGGTTTCTTCGCCACATGCCGCGGCCGATCGCGGTACGCGAGAGGGACCAGTCCCTGCGGAACTCTGGCCCACTGCCCGGCCGGCTTCTTCGAGCTCATCAGCCGCGGCTGTTCGCACGCGCATCACGAGCCGAGCATCGCGGGGCGCGTCGTACGCTGCGGCCAGCTCGGCGGGCCCGCTTCTCACCGCAGCGGGGCGTCAGCGCATCTGATTGCGCCAGAGGAGACGGTAGAGGTACGCGCGGTCGAGCTCGGCGCTGCGCGCGGCGGCGGTGATGTTGCCGCCGTGCTTCGCGATCAGGCACTCGAGATAACGCACCTCGAACTCGCGCAGCCATTCGTCGCGCTGCGTCCGATAGGGGCGATCGGGATCGATCTGCGGCTTATCTTCCTGGAGCTGCCCGTCGATGACGGGCACGGCGCGCCACTGATCCGTGGTCCGTACGCGAGGAGACCTAAGGCCGCGCGACCGACTGTGCATGACGACTCTCTCCTCGGTGCGGGTGCGTAGCGCCTTGCCAGCGACAACTCGGCCTGTCTTGAAGACCGCAATCACCACGATGCGCGTACCCGACCACAAGCGTTCTGCCGCATCGGAATTCGATCGTGTGCAGGTATGTCGCGCGCCGGCAGCAATCGCAGTTACGGACGCTGCGCAGATACGGGCGCTCCCGCACGCGGTCTCACCGTGCGATGTCGAGCCGGAACGCTCCCGATTGAGAGGTCGAGATCGCCGAAGCGCGTGGCCAGCGTCGCGTCGACGGATGCGAGCGCGACACCATGCGCGCCCACCGCAAGCGCGAGATAGACTCGCCCGGCTGACCCGAAGCGAAGAGTGCCCATGCAGACCGACTCTCAAGCTCAGAAAGCGAACCCCGTGCCGTGCTCGAATCCGCGCGCATCGGACCCGCGCGCCGCTGAAAATCGCACGATTTGCGCAACTCGCACTCGGTTAATGTTGAGCGCAAAGCAGCGATGTTGCGTGCAACGCAACATTTGACGAGAGGCTCGTCGGACCGCCCGTGGTTATGCCACCACAATGTGCCGACGGCACTCATGCATTCTCGGGTGCATCGGATCGGTCCTAGTCTTGCTCAGCGAGCGCGACATGAGATTGGCGTGCGCAGTTCGTTCCGCTCTTCTCGGCACTCTGATCGCCGCATCGCTGGCTGGATGCGCTTCCGATGCCGAGTCGTTCGACATCACACAAGAACGATGCGAGGCTGCGGTCGGCGAGCAGAATGCCGATCCCGAATGTGATCAAATCGCCGACCCCGCTGGGCTGTGCCGAGCGATCGTTGCTGCAGCGGATCGGTGCGCGATGGAGATCGATGCAGTCTGGCGGTGCGCCGACGCGCAGGATGACCTGTGCACTTCACCGCCGACCGCCCGGTGCGTCGACGAGAACAACGCGTACGTCGACTGCATCCTCGACACCGCCGAGTGATTACGCCCGCGAGGCCGGTCCAATCGCCCGCGCGCCCCGCGCGAGGAGCAAAGGAAAGAGCGCGGTCCATGATCTCCGCGACGCACGCGCGCGCCGGCCCGAGCTCACCGTCGACGACGACGGCTCGCGCCGGTCGCTCGCCGCGCTCGTAGCGGACGCGCGCACGGAGCGTGCCCCGAGAGAGGATCCCTCCCCGTTCGCCCGCACAGCGCTCCACGCGATCGAGGAGGCCGGTCGTCGCCTGCTCAACCGCCGCGATCGAGGCGACGCGGTCCTCCGGCGGGGCGTCGCCGTCGACGGCGCGCACGCTCTGGACGAGGAGCGTCGGCACGCGCGGAGGCGGCAAGATGTCGGCGCGCGTGGCGGCAGTAGCGGCGAGCAGGGTCGGAGTGTGAGGGCGAGGCTCGAGAGGGCGCGCATGGTCCGAGCTATGGTTCGCGCCGAACACTGCGGGCCGCCCGCCGTATGGATGTTCGCGCCGAACACCCGACCGCACACGGGGTTCGCGCGCATCAACGGAGAACGGAGAACGGGTTGACACGAGCGATCGATCTCCGTCGCTGGCGTCCGCAGCGTCGCCAGCCACGCGAGCCATTGCGAATCGGTCAGCGTGAACGCGTGCCGTGGCTCGCAGCCGCCCGCGAGCGCGCGAAGGCGATCGACGCGAGCGTCTTCCCACTCGGCCGGGTAGAGGCGCAGCACGAGCGACGCGTGTTGCACGCTGCGCCGCGCGACGAAGAGCGCCGCGAGATCCGGTGACCACCGCGGGAGCGTACCGCATCAAGCGCGCAGTGAGAGCGCGTGCGATCGCGTCGAGCTCGCCCGGCGGGACGCGCCGCCCGAGCTCGTCGGCGGCGCCCAGCCGCGCGATCGCGTCGACCGCGAGAGGCCCGCCCGCGATCGCCAGCTCGACCAGCGCGCGGACCTGTCGGCGCGCTCGCGCTCGTGCTTCTTGTGCTCCTGGAGCAGCTCCTTCATGAGCCGCTCGGCGACGCCGATGCTGTCCTGGCGGTTGGTCGCGATCACTCGACGCACTGTCCGAAGGTACGCAAGCTGTTGTTGGCCACTTCGCACTCCTCCTCGCCCGACTGATCCTCTGCTTCGACTTCGAAGAGTCCGCTCGCGTCAAGAGACGCCGCGCACTCCACCCGCGTGCATTGACCCGAGTCGAGCGTCGCGATCGTCACCTCACACCCGGGAGTGCGGGATTCGCCATCCGCGCCTACCGCGTAGAACGACACCGCGATCCCATCTTCGAGATCTTGGTTGCCGCGGTTGCAGATGGTCGCCGACAGGTCGGTCGTCGCACTCGTATCGCCGCAGTACGCAGAGATCGATTGAACCGTCACATCGGCGCTGGGCTCCGTCGAGTCGGGGAGGCGCTGCACGTTCTGACGGAAACTATTAAGCCTCGGGGTCAGCCAGTACGGCCTGGTCTCACTCGTGCGAGGGATTACGCCGTCGTCGCCGACGTTGGTCACGTGATACGCGTGCTGGTTCCAGATCGGACGCGAGCTGGCCCACAGACCATTGGCACCTTCGTAGATCCGAATTCCGGGTTCGCAGCCCACGTGCTGAGCGCGGCACACGTTGCCAGTCCCTCCGGGTGTGCCCTCGAGCGGCGCCGAGCACAGGTAGTTCGCGGGGCACTCCGTGTTGCTGTCACAACGGCAGAACCCTTGATCACACACGCCGCCGGTCGGGCAGTGGCTGTCCAGCTCGCACCGCACGCCGCGATCGATCGGATCGACGAGAGGGCAGGCGGGCCCCCCGGCGCCGGAGGCACAGCGATCGCTCGAGCCCACGACGAACTCCGCGGGGGAATCGCCATCGACGTTCGCGACAACCTGGTTCTCCAGCCAGGTCCACGAAGCACGGCCCTGTGAGAAGAGCACGTCGCCATTCCGGCCGTCGTACACGCGTGCGAAGCATTCGTCTGCGTACACGACCTCGGCTCGGCCATCGTAGTTGAAGTCGAACACCGACGATCCCGTGCGGTTGCTCGACTGATCCTGCGCGACTTGCGACCACAGTTGCCGCAGCTCGAAGCCACCGCCGGTCGCCGGTTCGAGCTTGAACACCTCGTAGGCGATCCCGCCGGCGACGCCGATCTCGACTCCGGGGAGACCATCGAAGTCAGCGACCGTGGGCGGGCCTCCCGTGTATCGGAGGGTAGGCTCGTTACCCTCAAGAACGATCGTCGCGAGGGCGGTGCCCCCGAGCCCACCCTGACCTTCGAGCGTGGTCACGAACACCGAACCGTTCATCACCACGACGATCTCGGGCTCGTTCGCAGGCCGGCCGGGAACCTCGGCCAGCTCGGCGACGGCCACGTAACCAGAGGGCACACCGACGCCCCATCGGTAGACGTCGTCACGGACGAATCGACGATTGGCGCGATCGTACTCCCACGTGTAGTTGCCAGCGACGACTTCGGCTTTTCCATCGCTGTCGAAATCACCGATCACCATCGCCGCGCCGTTGGTGGCAATGACGGGATACGAGACCGAAGGAGTGCTCTGATCGACCACGGTCGTGATTCGAACTCCGTCCGAATCCCACACCGCGCCCTCGAAGAACACCTCCGGAACACCGTCGTCGTTCAGGTCGTACAGCGACACGCCGCCCCACAGGCAGTCATTGGGGCGACCCCACTCGGACGGCCCCCACCTGTCCGGCGTTTCTTCGTCAGAAAGGGTGGTGCTCCACCTTCGGGTGATCGAAGTCGTTCCGCCGACGCTGTCCACGTTGAACGCCACGAGGCCGCCGCTCGCAGCCGCGGCGATGATCTCGGGGCCGTTGTGAGCCTCGGGATCGAGGTCACCGATTGCCGGTGTGACTGATGGGTGCAACAGCCACGCTCCGTCGTAGAAAACTGCCTGCTGCCGGCAGTCGTCGCCATCGAGGACGCGGAGGACCCCTTGACCTGTACAACCCGCAGTGGAGGGGACCCCGACGTACACGATGCTCGCGTGCGTGGGCTCCGTCGGGTCGGCGGAAGGAATGCCCAGATTCGCTACGAGGGGGGTGTGACGGATGCTAATCGCATTCGGCATGGGATCGCCCGTCGGCGCGCGCTCGAAGGCGCACTGGAGCGACGGCAGCATTGGACCTGGAGGGGGCGGTTGGGCGCACCCTTCATTGGTCCCTCCGTCTCCGTAGGGCCGGCAGAACCCATCGACGCACCGGGAGTCGCCGGGACACGGATGATCCTCGTCACACGCTGCGGCCCAGGCATCGACCGGCGGCCGACCGGCGTCGCGGGAGCCACCGTCCGAGCCGGGCACGGAGCCGTCCATGTGGCTCTGCATGCCGCCGTCTTCGCCGTCGTCGGGCAGCCCGTTCTCGTCGCCGCAACTGCACCCCGAAACGGCAGCTGCGGTCAGCGCGAGCGCCGCCAGCGGAACCAGAGGGCCTCCACGAAATGCTGCGCGACGTCGTCCAGGGTCGCTCAGCATCGATCGCTCGTCGTTCATCTTTTCTTGCTCCCGCCCCGGTGCTCGACTGCGGCTCGTGACCTCGTTGCGAGCTTTGTCGAAGCCTCGTGTACGATTGTTGCGCTTCAGCAAGAAGCACGCCCGACAGCAGGTATCTCTCGCCGCCGAGAATAGGAGGCGAACTACGCTTTTCGTCGACGGACCCGCACGGCACGGCAAGCCGAGAAGGTTCCGTCTCGGCGGTCTCCGTCCTGGGATGTTGACTGCTGCGCAACATCGACGCTGAATCGTCGACGGCGGGGTCGGAATCGAGCGTCCCTGGCTTTCCTGGGGACACGAGACCCTCGATGTGAAGTTGCCCGCAAGACGGACACAGCGCGGGCAGCGTCCTCGATCGACGCGTCGCTCGGTTCAGCTACGACAGGGCGGTGGCGCACGCGGGCAGCGAGACGACGACGCTCGAAGAGCTGCGTGCGCGGGTCCTGAGCCTCGAGACCACCCGCCCAACCTTCGACATCACGACCTCGTTGTGAAGCAGGGCTCACGCAGCGGCTACAATCAGCTTCGACATGTGCGCATGTCCCTTGAGGCGGCGGAGGCCGCGCTCGACCTCGAAGGTGCCAGCGGCCGTCCAGCGCAGAATCATCGAACGACCTCGCCACGTTTGACGCGCTTGGAGATCGGTCTCGCGGGCACGGAATAGGTGTTGTGTGCGACGCGGTTCTCGCGCCCATGTCGTTGCGTCTGACCTGCGCTCTGGTCGCCGTTGTCTGGGTCCACCCAGAGGTCGCCACTGCGACGCCACGCGTTCCCGCGCTAGGAGACTGCTTCGAGAGCGTCGACGCGTTCGTACAGCAGACCTGGGGCGCCGCGGCGCTGGGCGACGAGAACATTGTTCGCCGTATCGCTGCGCCGATTGACGACGGCAGCGTTTGGGTGGTGGACCAGACCGCGACCGCGAACCCGTCGTGGTTCCTGCTCCAGCCCCGTCTCAACGACACCTCGGCGCTCTGCCTCTCGCTGCAGCTCGACCACGCCGCACACGCCGAGATTACCCGCGTGCGCGCCGGCTGGCGCATCGAGGCTGTCGAGCAGGCGCCTCCCGGATTCGCGGCGCGGCGCTGGCGCTACTTGCGTCGTGATGGAACGCCACGGTTCCGCCTGGTTGGGTGCGAGGCGGTGCTCGCTCTGCCCGACGGCGGCGTGGAGCGCTCGCAATGCTCCCGCGACGATTGATCCCCCCGAGTCTGAACACTCATAGGCTCGCAGCCTGGACCGCGAGACCCTCGCCGCATAGACGGGGCTCGGCAGCGCGTACTTCCGACCGTGTTGTGCGGCGCGAGCATGGGGATCGCCGTTCACGATCGAGAAGGCCGAGACGTGGCGCGAGCTTGCTCAGCTCGAAGGGCGCGTAGGTCTGTCCGGCCTGCGCGAGCCGCTGTCGCTGCAGGATCAAGAACGCGACCACGACGACGATCACGACGAGGGGCATCAAGTAGGTCATCTGACGGTCTCTCTCCGAGCGGTCAGGGCGCGTGCCGGATCATCCCGGCGAGCTGATCGATGTTCGTGACGCCGCCGATCGACACCTCGCGTCCATCGCGCAGCGCCACGTAGATCGTCTCGTCGGTGCCCATTTTCGAATGCTCGCGGACGAGCTTCACGTGCGTGACGTCGGCGAACGCGACCTCCTGGCGACCGAGCAGCTTCGTGTGCACGAGCCCGCGCTCGTACACGACGACCTGCTGCCGCCACTTCGTCGCGCAGTACAGCAACATCAGCGCGCCGATCGCGCCGGCGACGACGCCCATGCCGATCTTCGTCAGCGCGTCGGGCGCTTCGCCGAACAACGCGAGCGCGCCCTGACCAGTGTTCATCACACCGGCGACGACGAGGATCCCGCCGACGTACCAGAGCCAGCCGCCGGCGCCGAAGCGCCCGCGTGCTCACCGACGGGTCGACCGTAGAGAGGATGTTCGTTCATGACAACGATTGGAGATCACGCGTGGGGAGCAAGCCGCGACGAACACGAGGAGGTCCGACGTGCACTCCGAGAAGCCGAACGCGAAGAGCCGTACATCACTTCTGCGTCGATGCGGGTTGGGACACGAGCACGCGGGCCTTCTCACGGATTGCCTCGACCGGGTCGGACGCGGCGATCGCACGTAGTGATACAGCCCAGCGCTCGACGTCGTGTCTTTGCACCCCGTGCACGGCCGCCGCGCGAACGTTGGGGCTCGCGTGCTCGAGCATGAGCGCGATCAGCTCCGCGCATCTCTCGTTCGGGACCTCGACCATCGCGAGCAACGTAGTGATTGCGTGCGTGCGCTGCGGCACGTCGAGCTCGTCCGCCTCAAGCACATGCACGAGATCGTCCGCGCAACGAACCGGAAGCAAGAACCCGAGAATATTCACGACCAACTCGGCCTCCTCGACCGACGTACTCTCGATGCACAGAAGCCACGGGACCGGTCCCGTCACGCGCACGACTGATCGCGCGAGCGCAGCGACTTCCCACGACTCGTCCGAGGTGGAGCGTCCGACGTGCGACGCGTCGACAAGCGGCCAGCGCAGAGCACGAAACGCCCGGTCGATGTCGCTCTCGTCGAAGCCTCCGTCGAGCCCGACGGTGATGCGGTGTTGGAGCAATCGCGGAGACGATTCGGTGATATCAACCATGTGTGCGCGCGAATGCGAGAGTCGTGCCGCGCCGAGAAGCGAGAGAGCGCGGTGTGCGGCGCCCGTGCCGTCGCGACGCAGACAGCACTGTTGCTGATCCGACATCAATGTTCGCGTCTTCAGCGTGTGCGTGGCGTGCGCCAGAATCGCACTGGGGATCGGACCGAATCGAGCACGGTGGAGAGTCGCCGACCCGCACACGTCGGCCGCCACGTTGCGACAGCTTTGGTGTACTTGTTGCGTAGGTCGGTTCGCGCGATGGCGATGGGAGTCCGACACTGTGCATGGCATTGGGTCCCTCGTCGCATCGAGGGCCGCGCGAGCACTCGACATGCGCATCGCGACCACCCGCGCGAATGGAGGACAGTCGATGCCATACGACCTGGCCGATGACGACGAGCAAGCGACCGTGCCGAACAGGCGGCTCGCCGCGCTGCGGCGAGAACCGTTCGCGGAGAGCGTCGGAGCGGCCCTCGAGGTCGACTCATCCAGTGATGTGATCGGCCCGCCCGGAATGGTGCTCGTGACCGCCGGTGCGCGGCAGTCATGGCTCGACGTAACCGAGGTGACGAATGTCGACTACGCGCAGTTCGTGCGCGATGGAGGCATGCCGCCCCTGCATTGGTGCGATACACGCCCTTCGCTTCAAAGCCTGTGGTGGCCTGTCGTTGGTATCAGCCTCGTCGAAGCGTGGCAGTACGCCGAATGGGCCGGAAAGCGGCTTCCCACGCGGAGCGAATGGCTCGCGGCTGCGCGCGGCCCGGGCGGCGCACCGTTCCCGTGGGGCGGGTGGGACCCTCAGCGCTGCAACTGCCCCGAGGCTCGTTTCGGCGGCGTCTGCCGCGTCGACCGCTTCCCGCGTAGCGCTTCGCCGATCGGCTGCCTCGATCTCGTGGGCAACGTGCGGGAGTGGGTCTGTAGCGAGCCCGATGATCCCCCGGTTCCACCCGGGCACGCGTGGGCGCTCGGAGGCTCTTACCGGGCTGCGTGCGTGCGCGACGGTGCGATCGCCTCGTCGATCGTGCGCGCGCACTCGCGTCTTCCCGATCTAGGATTCCGCTGCGCACTCGACGCATGACGAGAAACGCAAACCTCTGTCAACCGACTGGAAGATCACGTCAGCGGGTACGCGTAAGCGACCAGTCCTGCGGAGCTGCACCGCCGCGCGTGCACCAGGGCGGTCCTCGTCGCGCAGCATCACCACCGCGCGCAGCTTGCGATCGACGCCCACGAACACGACGCTCAGGCCCCCGCTTCCCGGCGCGCTCCGCGTCGACGTCGCCGACCGCGATGCTGATGCCTCGTCGAGCAGGAGCTGGCGGCTGCCCACGACATCGCCTCGCTCGCCGCGCCGACCGCGGTGATGCCGCGGCCCGGCACCTGGGTGACGCGCCGCACCGCGCCCTTCGCGATGCGGCGGCGCTCGACGTGGCGGAGGATCGCGCGCGCGATCGGGTTCCCCTCGAGCGATGCCTCGGCGGCTGAGGCGAGGCCCAGCGCTTCGTCGACCCGAGCCTTCGCCGATCGCGGCGGCGGCGAGCGAAGCGCCCGCGAGCGCGAGGCGCGCGTCGTGTCCGTCGGAGAACGAGAGCAGCGCGGCCACGCACGCGAGCGAGGCGCCCGACGGCGCGGTCGCCCCACGCGAGCCATCCCGCGTCGCGCCAGAGCGGCAAGGGCCTGCGCGCGCGAGGATGGAGATGGAGATCAGCGGTACGGCGCGAAGCGTCCGGTGCTCTCTCGCGAGGCGTTGAGGTGCTCGATCTCGCAATCGGAATAGGCATCGGCGGAGCCCTCGGGGAACTCCTCGCGCACGAAGCGCTCGATCGCTTCACGCGCCGAGCGGCCCACGTCGTCCTCGCTCGCGTCGTCCCACAGCTCGAAGAGCGCGCGGCGGCGATCGGCGGCGGGACGTGAGGCGGCCCAGATTCGCCGGACGCGCGCGCGCAGTCGGGGCAGCGCCGCCGCGCGCTCGCGCGCGGCGTGCGCGTCGGTCAGTCGATCGCGGAGCTCCTCGGTCTCATCGAGGAACCGCAGCCGCTCCGCGGCGTTCGGATCCTGTCCCGCGGCGCGCATCGCCGCGCCCTACGCGTCGAACGTGCCACCGATTCCGAACCTGGCATCGGGCGGGTCGATGGTGGCGATCGCTCCGCCCGGCTCGGAGAGGAGCTCGGGCAGCGCGGAGGTTCCGTCGGGCGCGCGCACCTGGTTCGGATCCATCGAAATCGCGGTCAGCGGATCGATGATCGGAGCGAGCGGCTCCACGAGATCGGCGAGCGCGTCGGGGAGCTCCGGGTCGCGCCGCGGCTCGACCGCCGCGCCCGAGCCGTCGGTCTGCATTGGATCGCGGGCCCCCAGCGCGACGTGGTCGCGATCGCCGAACTGCACCGACCCGTCGGGCCGGATGACGGCGGTGAAACCGACGCCGCGATGCACGTAGCTGCCGTCGGGCCGGCGCACGAGCTCGATCGGTGTGTGCGTGATGTGGGCCTTGTCATCGCGCGCGCGCGCGCAGCTCGGCGTCGAGCCGCTCCTCGATCGCGCGCTCGGCGCGTGCCGCGTCCGCTTCGGGCGTGCTCGGTCCGATCGACAGCAACGCGCCCGCGACGTGCTCGGGATCGAGCAACGGGAACTCGGCTGTTGCGTCCGGCGCGGTCCGCGGCGTGTCGGTCGACGGTGCGTCCGTCGCGGACGTCGCGGCGCCGAGCGTCGTCCGCGCGTCGGTGGCGGATGAGCCCGGGTCGATCGTCGATGGCTCCCACCGCGCGGGTCGATCCGATGAAGCCCGACGGGCACGCACGCGCCCGGACACCTCGGTCCCTGCGACGCCGTCCCGCGGGCGAGCGAGCGCGAGGTCACCCGAGCGCTCCGCGATCGTCAGCTCGAACACGTCAACGTCCGCGCCGGCGTCTCTGCGCGGAGTCGATGGCTCGCCCCACCGAGCGCTCGGCACGACGGCCACGGCGACGACGTGCGCGCCCGCCGAGAGCACCCACGGCAAGAGGCGCGGCGCCGTCGCTCGTCTCTGCACGTCGCGACCTGAGCACGCCGCGCGCCCGATCCATTCCCCTCGTCACACCAGCGCGCGCACGCCGCGGCGATACACGAACGCGAGCGGGGGGCGCCACTCCCGCCGAGCACGACGCTGCGCATCGCGGGTGGCTGCGCTTCCGCGAGCACGTAGGTGCCGCGCACGGTGCGGAAGAACGCGCGCTCGCCGTCGACCTCCTCGCGATCGATGCTCACGTTAGAAGCCGCGCATGCGCATGCGCAGGAACGACGGCAGCGTCGGGCCCTCGGGCACGCCCGCATCGGCGCTCGCCTCGACGACCGGCGCGACCACGCCGGGAGGCACTCTGGCCCAGAGCGCAGCCTGCTTCTTCGAGCTCATCAGGCGCGGTTGTTCGCGCGCGCATCACGAGCCGAGCACCGCGGCGCGCGTCGTACGCTGCGGCCAGTTCGGCGGGCACGCTTCTCACCGCAACGACCGCGGCGTCAGCGCATCTGGTTGCGCCAGAGGAGACGGTAGAGGTACGCGCGGTCGAGCTCGGCGCTGCGCGCGGCGGCGGTGATGTTGCCGCCGTGCTTCGCGATCAGGCACTCAAGATAACGTACCTCGAACTCGCGCAGCCATTCGTCGCGCTGCTTCCGATAGGGGCGATCGGGATCGATCTCGAGCGGGGCGCGGGCGGCCGTCGATTCGGTATCGCGCTCCGATCGCGCACCGGCGCCGAGAGGCGCGGCCTCGTTCAGCGTGACGCAGCGCTCGAGGTAGTTGCGCAGCTCGCGGACATTGCCCGGCCATTCGTATCGCTGGAGGCTTTCCAGGAATTGCCGCGATTGAATGAACGCGGGCACCACGCCGTGACGCGAGGAGAGCAGATGCTCCACCAGGATCGGGATGTCCTCGAGACGCTCCCGCAGCGGCGGAAGCTGAATCTCCACCACTGCGAGCCGGTAATAGAGGTCGGCGCGGAATCGTCGAGCCGCAACCTCGTCGCGGAGATCGCGATTCGTCGCCGCGATGACGCGAACGTTGAAGGGCAGGTACGCGTGCGCCCCAACTCGCTTCACGCGGCGACTCTCGAGCACGCGCAAGAGCTTCGGCTGGAGGTCGATCGGAAGCTCGCCGACCTCGTCGAGGAACAACGTGCCTCCGTTGGCGGCCTCGAGCGCTCCGATGCGCTGAGCGCCCGCGCCGGTGAACGCTCCGCGCTCGTGCCCGAACAGCTCGCTCTCGAGGAGAGTCGACGGAATCGCACTGCAGTCCACCACCACGAACGGTCCTTCCGAGCGCGCACCGCGCTCGTGGATGGACTCCACGGCGGCTTCCTTCCCCGTTCCAGTCTCGCCGGTCAGAAGAATTGTTGCGTCGGACGGTGCAGCACGCTCGAGCCGCGCGAAAACGCGCTGCATGACTTCCGAGGTTCCGACGAGCGTTCCGAAGGAGTTCACGCTCGAGCGCGGCTCGAGGTCACCCGGGGATTCGGAGTCGATCGTGTATGAACTA
Organism: Sandaracinus amylolyticus; assembly: GCF_021631985.1. Lineage (GTDB taxonomy): Bacteria > Myxococcota_A > Polyangia > Polyangiales > Sandaracinaceae > Sandaracinus > Sandaracinus amylolyticus_A. The sequence goes on from NZ_CP070226.1 coordinate 149,969, forward strand.
TTCTCGACGTACTGCACGAGGCCCTACTATCCTCGGTAACTTTGGAATGAGGATAGAACGAGTCGAAAGAATGTTCCGGCGACAGTGCGCATGCCGCGTCGGACGGAACGGGTCAGTCAACCCGTCGCCGCGCACCAGCTCGACGCCCGCGGGAGCACCTGCGTCGCACGCTCGGGCGATCGCACCAGCGCACGCCCGCGCCGCGCATCGCGAGCGCGCGCACCTCGCCGCCGACGATGCCCGTTGCGCCGAGCACCAGCACGCTCACGCTGCACCCACGGCGATGGTGCGGAGCCCGTCCGCGAACCGTTCGTACTCGGGCTGCCATCACCAGCGCAGCAGCACCTTCACCGGCCACGGCACGACCGCGTCGACCATCTCGCGGTCGCGCGACGTCGGGGAACGCGACCCAGGGCAGGGCGAGCGCGAGATCGGCCTCGAGCGCGCGGCGCGTCGAGATCAACACGTCCACGTGGAACCGCCCTGAGCACCACCAGATGTGTCCGGGTGGCTGTCGACGACGAGCTCACGGTGCGAGGGGAAGCCCCGTGATGCAGGAGCCCTCGCGGCGGAAGTCGATCACGCGAGCGCGCGCGGCGCTTCGACGAACGCGCCGAATCCGCGCGCGCCGAGCTTCTTCTGGTACTCGGCCTCGATCGCGCGGTTGATCGGCGAGGAGCTCGGGCGGGATCGAGCTCGAGCAGGAAGCGGTCGGACCCGACGGCACGTGCGCGACGCGCTCGATCTCGCGGAGCTGCCGCGCGCGAGCGCGTCCCGATCTCGACATCGGAGCATTCTGCAGAACGGTCGGGGGGTCGCTCTGCGCAGCGCTCGAGGTCGGCGCCGCAGCACGCCGACGAGCGCGAGGCTCCGGCGGTGCGCTATGGGCGCGGTCACCCAGAGCGCTGCGCTCACGATGCGCGCCAGCTCGAAGGGACGCCGCAGCAGCACCGCCGCCGCAGCACCGACGCTACCCTGCGCGGGGTGGGATACGCCTCCGGTGCGGGAGGTCGTGTACACTGCCAATCATCAGGGCGACGCAACGAGCGTTGGACGCAGGCGGTCCAAGTCCGACGGATCGCCATCCCCGACCTGCCCGTGACTATTGCTGCCCCAGCACCAAGCCTCGCGAGCGTCGGTCACGGCGCAAACGTGCCACTGGCTGATGTCAATTTGTAGAACATCAATGAGTTCCGCCCGGACCGGCATTGCCGAGGACGTGTTACCGCCGTCACCGAGCTGCCCTTCGGACCCCGCGCCGACGCACGAGAGTGTACCGTCTAGAGCCGCGACGCAGGTCGTCGAGTAGCCCAGTGCAAAAGCGCGCGCCGGCACGGTGAACCGGTTTGCGATGACCGGCCGTAGAGCGCTCTCGCCTCTGCGATCGTTCCCGAGCTGCCCGAGGTGGTTACCGCCCCAGCAGAGAAGCTCCGCGCCGGCGCCGCTGCGAAGCGCACAGGTGTGCGTACCTCCGCAGGCAATCGCCGTCACGCCGTCGAGCACGCCTGTCCCAGGAGAAGCGCTCAGCACTGGTGATGCCGGCGCCCACGCCGCGCTGCCGTTCCCGAGCTGGCCATCTCTGCCATACCCCCAACACCATACCGAGCCGTCGGCACGGAGTGCACATGCGTGGTTGTACCCGGCCGCGATAGCCACCGCGTCAGCCATTCCCGGCACCTCGATTGGCGCCTCGTGCGAGGCCCCGTCAGGAGCGAAGCCGAGCTCGCCGTTGAAATTAGCTCCCCAGCACCAGACTCGGGCAGAGTCCGCTTCCAGCGCGCAAGTGTAGTTCCCCTTCGCGGCGATAGCGGATATTCCAGAAAACGCTGTGGCGTCGCGATGCAAGACCGGCATCGCCACAGGCGAGAGAGCCTCCGGCCCGGACATCCCGTTCCCGAGCTCGCCGTACTCTGACGATCCCCAACACCACACGGAACTGTCGTTGCGCAGGGCGCAGGTGTGCTTGTAGCCACCAGCGAGCAGCACCGCGCCCTCCAGAACCGTGCCACCCGACACGCGAACTTCTAGGGGCGTCGCCGAACGGAGCCCCGACCTCCCGTTCCCGAGTTGCCCTCGTGCGTTGTCGCCCCAGCATACGACCGTCGCGTCCCTACGTAGCGCGCACGAGTGCTCGCGTCCTACCACGACCTGGATGGGATCGGCGCATTGCCCATCTCTGCACCGCATCCAACTGCAGTGGTCCCCACACGAAGAGCAATGCTCGCGCGTCCCCAGGTCGCACCCACTGCCGCCGCCGTCCGGTGAACCCGCGTCCCTGCGGCCGGCATCACCGCCGTCTGCGACCCTACCGGCGTCCACGCCAACGCTGCCCCCGTCTTCGCGATCGAATTCGCCACCGTCAGGCCCGGCCTCGCGTGTGTGGCGCGGGTGAGAAAGGAAGCAACCGCCGGTGCTGGCGAGCGTGATCGCTGCCATCGCGATGAACGCGAGTTCTCGCGGTCTTTGATCTTGCACTTTCTGGTCGTTCGTCGGCACACGGTGCCCCGCGAGCGAAGCGCGTGCCAAAGGTCCGACGCGCGAACAATTGGGGCCATGACCACGTAACTCGGCGGACCGAGTTCAATCCGTGGTCCGAATACGACCGTGGTTGCCTGCGAGTGGGTTTCGCGTTCAGCAACCGTGTTGTCTGTGCATCAACACGCAGAGCAGCCATGTCGGCCCTGCTCTCGATCGGCGTCCTCGTCGCACTGCGCCTCGCAGGTAGCCGGCACCGATCACAGAGCGCCTCGAGGCGCCCACACATATCCGCGCTGGTGGTTCCGGAAAATCTGAGCTGAATCGTTCCGGAAAATCTGAGCTCCCTCGGAGGAGGGAGCGCGGATGAGGCTGCTGGTGATGGCGATGGCGCCATGCTGTTCGGGACGGTGGCGGTGAGTGGAGCCGACGGGCGCGGCGCGGGGGACATGCTTCCCCTGCTCAAGCGCCATGAGATTCAGGTCTTGCTCTCGGTCGGCATCCCGCTTGAGGTCATCGAGGAGCGGACCGGCGCGTCGATCGCGACGATCAAGCGCATCCGCGACGAGGCGCCGGTCGAGCACGTCGACGATCGCGCCGAGCATCGCAAGCGCGGCATCGGCCGACCGTCGAAGACCGCACCGTTCGCCGACGACGTGCGCGCATGGCTGGAAGAAGAGCCGGAGCTGCCGACGCAGGAGCTGCTGCGACGCGCGCTCGACAAGGGCTACGACGGCGGCAAGAGCGCGTTCTACGCGCTGGTCGCTGCATCTCGTCCCGCGCGCACTGCGCCCGTCGTTCGGTTCGAAGGACTGCCCGGCGAGCTCTCGCAGCACGACTTCGGACACGTCGACGTGCGCTTCGTCGATGGCACGAAGAAGCGCGTTCACTTCTTCGCATCGCGCCTCAAGTACTCGCGCTTCGTCGCGGTGACGCTCGTGCCGAACGAGCGCGTCGAGACGCTGGTGCGCACGCTCGTCCGGCACTTCAACGAGTTCGGCCGCGTGCCGCTGCTCGCGGTGTTCGATCGACCGCGCACGATCGTGAGCAAGAGCGGACCTGGTCGCGAGGTAGAGCAGTTCAACACGACGTTCGCCGAAGTGATGCTCGAGCTCGGCGTCGGCGCGGAGATGTGCGCGCCGCGCAGCGGCAATCAGAAGGGCTCGGTCGAGCAGCTGGTGAAGTGGGTCAAGAGCTCGTTCTTCAAGTGGCGCAAGTTCGCGGACGAGCGCGACCTCGAAGCACAGCTCGCGGCGTGGGTGCGTCAGGTGAACTTCGAGACGCCGAGTCGCGCGACGTCGGAGATTCCGGAAGCGCGCCGTCAGAAGGAGCTGCCGCGTCTACGCCCGGTGCGCCTGACTCCCGAAACGCTGGCGCTGCGCGTGCCGGTGTTCGTCGGTCCGACCGCCGAAGTGATGTTCGAAGGACGCGCGTACTCGATGCCGCCGCAGGCCGCGAACGTGCCCGGCACTGCGTTCGTCTACGAAGATCGACTGCGCATCGTTGCGGGTCGCTACGAGGCCGAGCACGTGCGCGGCAAGCCCGGCGATCCGCCCGCGTCGCTGCCGCAGCATCGCGCCGACAAGCTCGCGGCGGTGCACGGCGCGCGAGCGCGCCTCTACGAGATGCGCGAGCAGCTCTTGCGCCTCGGCCCGGATGCGCTCGCGCTGCTCACTGCGCTCACGCACCGCGCACCGACGCGCTCTGCCGAGCACGTCGAGCGGCTCTACGCGCTGTACGAGGAGCACGACGACGACGCGATGCGCGCCGCGATCTCGCGTGCCGTCGTACGAGGCACGCTGACCGTCAGCGCCGTGCGCGAGGCACTATCGTCGAGCGACCCGAGCGAAGGTCGAGCGCGAGCTCGACCGCACGCGCGAGGCGCAACCGCGCGCACCACTGTTACCGCGCACGCTGGATGCGGGACGATCGCTCACGCTGGGTGATGGCCATCGGCGACCGTGACCGCTGCCCGTCACGCCGACGATGGGCATCACGAGCGTGAGCGACGCCAATCGCGCCGACGATGGGCATCACGAGCGTGAGCGACGGCCCTCACGTCGACGATGGGCATCGTCGACGCGAGGGAGCACCGGTATCGTCGTGTGCGTGCGTCGACCTATCACGGCGAACGATCTCGCTAGGTCCGCGGCTTTTTATTCTTCGCTTTGCCGGCCGGCCGCTTCGCGGGCTTCTTCGCCGCGTCCATCGTTGCCGTTGTGCGCTTGAGCTTGCTCGGCTTTGCCTGCGGCCCGGCGAGCGCGGCAGTGTGGGCTCTCTTGGTCCATGCGGCGAGGCACACGGGATCGTCATGAAATGTCGGAGGGACGAGAATCCAGTGGGCCATTGTCCGTTCGCCTGCAGTCCAGGGGACGGCCCCAGGGGTCGCCAAAAGCTCCTCGTAGTGAGCTCGATCGGGCAACTTCAGACCGATCCGGCCCGCTTTCCAGATGAGACCGTAGATCTCATCTCCTGCGAAGAAGCCATCGCAGCCGAACATCCGCCTCTGGGCGACCTTCGGGAGCGGAATAGAGGCGTCTTCAAGGAGACTGCGGAGCGCTTCGAGGTCAGCGTATTTCGGGGTTGACATGGCTCGCCACTTCGTTTCTTGCGCGTGCGCGCGATGGAGTCTCGCGCTCATTATCACACCTCGCGCTCGATGCGACGGAGGACGTCGCCGAGGGTCCTGCCCGGCTCGTCTTCGAACACGTCTTCGAGCACATCGAGCGCAGCGATTCGATCGAGTCGGAAATGTCGGAAGTCCTCGCGCAGCTCGCAGAACGCCGTGACCGACCACGCGTGGCCCCAGAACGAGAGCCCGAGCGGCCGGATCACCCGTGTGTCCGCACGTCCATCCTTCCTCACGTATTCGAGGCGGACCTTGCGCTTCTGGCCTATCGCGGCGCGCAGCTCGCGGAGACCGCGGCGCTGCTCGGTGCGAACGTGGAACGTTGGCGCCGAGAGCGTCGTCTCTTCGGGCACGGCTCGGAGCGTGTCGGGGACGACCGCACGGATTCGCTCGAGCGCGGTCTTCGCGGAGCGAGCCAGGTCGGGATCGCCCCACGCGAGCACGACTCTCGTGCCAAGCGCGAGCGCGACAAGCTCCTCGCGCGTGAACGTGAGGGGCGGTAGCTCGAATCCGCGCTCGAGCGCATATCCGACACCCGCCTCGCCGGTGATCGGCACCCCGGACGAGACGAGGTCCTTCACGTCGCGGTAGATCGTGCGCTCGGAGACCTCGAGCTCGTGAGCCAGCCACGCCGCGGTGGAGAGGCGACGCCGACGGAGGAGCTGGACCAACGAGAAGAGCCGATCCGCGCGACGCACGCGGTCAGCTTCGCACGAACGCCGCCATCTCGGCCGCGACGGGGATGGGCTGGTTCACGTAGAGCCCGACCCCATTCGGGTCGAGCACGACGAACGAGCGATCGCCCCACGGGTTATCCTTCGGCGCGCCGAGGACGCGCACGCCTTCGCGCGTGAGCCGCGCGTGCTCCTTGTCCACATCGGCGACCTCGAACGCGTAGCTCAAGCCACCTGCGAAGGTCGGTTCTCCGGGGTGCGGGGCGCGGAACGCGAGCTGGAAGGGGCGCTTCGCGTCGCGTGAACGGAAGCCGATGTAGTGCTCGGAGTCCCAGGTCAGCTCGAGCCCGAAGTGCTCGAGGTAGAACGCGCGCGTCTCTTCGATCCGATTGGTGAGGACACAGGGAATCAGCGACTCGATCGACATGGGTGATCTCCTCGCGGCGCGTGTGTTTGTCGGCCGCGCCGGTGTGATAGCGACCCCCTGCTGACAGCGTCATGTCAGCAGAGATTTTTCGCGGCATGGCTCGTGTGGACCCCGAGCGCGTGGAACTGTTCGCAGCTCCCTACCCGCCGCGGCGCGCTAAAAACCAGCGATCGTCCGCATCGACGGTGATCGATCCGATGTGCGACCGCGATCGCGTCGCGGCTCAATCAGAATCGCACGAGCGGCAGGGCGATCTCGCCAAGCGACGGTCGTGCGGACTCCTCCGCGACGACGACACCTGCCGCGATGCCGACGCCAGCTCCCACTGCTACGATTCCCGCCACGAGCCACGGCCACCACTCCATCTGCGCGCCCTGGTCGACCGGTCCAGAAGGCGGCGAGAGATCGGGGTCCACGACGAGCGCGTCGGGAGGAGCAGTCTCTTCCTCTGGATTGCACACGATCGGAGACTCCGGTGAGCCCAGTTGACCCAACGTCGCCCCACTCGGAGACAGTGCGCTCAAGTGGTACTCGACGAGTCGCTCGTCGCCGGGACTCGCGCGGACGCGCACGCGAATTTCGCCGTCCGGAGCGAGTTCGAGCTCCGCCGTCGCCCACTCCACATCTCCCTGGTGTCGCGCCATCGCGCGCACCGTCGCGACAGCGCTGACCGCCTCGGTGACGCGCGCCTCCGCGGTCCAGGTGTCTGCGGTATCGTCGAACGAGCACCGCTCCGCCTCGAGCCGCACTGCCACCGGATGCGCCATTTCGCGCGCGCGCACAAACGCGGAGCGCACCATCGGCCCGGCGTCCGTGTCACTCATGCGGTGCCCGGGATCACGCTCGAAGAGCTCGTGCAAGACCGCCTGTGCCGCGTCGTCGTCGCGCAATGCGATGTGAATGATCGCGAGTACTTCGAGACCAGCGTTGCGATCCGACGCCGACAGATCGGTACGCTCGAGGTAGGCGATCGCGCGGCGCAGTGCAGGGCGGTACTCCGCGTGCAGCAGCGCCTCGCGAATCTCCGCGAGCTCTTCGTCCGGCGGCCGCGTCTGCGCGTGCGCGACCACGATATCGAACGATGCGATCGTCGCGGCCGCGAGCGCGGCGAGCACGACAAACTTCGGTACACGCAACGTTCGGCGCGTCATCACTCTCCACCTTGAGGAAGCTCGAAGAACACCCGGGTCTCGCCGTTTGGCTCGACGTGGACCGTGCGCACGTGACTCGCGCCAGACTCGTCCACGAACCGCAGGCGGATGTCGCCCGCAGGAGCCGTCACTTCGGCGATGGGCGTACTGCCCAGCAGTCGATTGCGGAGGAACACCTGCGACCAGGGCCTCGTGTTGATCGACAGTTGTCCCGTCGCGCTCGACGACGCGCGCTCCGCCTCTCGCGACGACCGCGAATCCCGCCCGCGCGGAACCGGTGGAACGGGCGCAGTCGGCGCACTCGCCACACGCGACGACGGATCGGCGGGCGCCGGCGCGGTCACGTCACTGGCTGTCGGCTCAGCCGTCGCGCCGGGCTCGCTCGGCGCGGCCACAATGACAGCGGGCTCCGGTGCTGCCGTTGCGCTCGGCTCAGGCAGCGCAGGCTCCGCAGGCATCACGACGGCACGCTCGCGCTCCGCGACCGCAGGGGCGGCGAGCTGCGTGACCGCCGACGCGGCGACGTTCGGTATGACCGCAGGCTCTACCTGACCTGGGCGCAGCGCGAGCCACACCAGCACGCCGACCGCGGCGAGCGCCGCACCCCCGCCGAGCACACGTGCGAGCGTCGGTCCGGCCCGCGCGCGGGTCGGCGCGCCAGCGGACTGCACGATCGCGGTCGACCCCACGACGACAGGCACCGCGACGCCAGTGTGTGCGAGTCTCGGCGCCGGCAGTGCGGCCGACGGAACGAGGTCCGCCGCCGCGTCGCGCAATTCGGACGCCGAAGCGAGCCCGAGCACCGAGTCGTGTGCTCGCCGGTGCGTGGACTGCCCGAGCGGCACCGGCTCGAGCGACGGGCCCGAGAGCACCTGATCGGGAAAGAGGTCCTCGAGGATCGCAGCGATCATCTCGGCGGTGACGATCTTCCCGCTCGATGCGATCCAGCGCTCGAGATCCGCCTGCATCTCCGCAGCGGTCGAATACCGATCCGCGGGATCCTTCATCACCGAACGCTGGATGATCGCATCGAGGTCGGGGGACATACCCGGCGCGCGCTGCCGGAGCGACGGTGTCGGCTCGTCGATGATCGCGCGAATCGTCTCGTACTCGGTCTCTCGTCGAAACAGCGATTGACCGGTCAATGCCTCGAACAGGCACACTCCCAGCGCGAATACGTCAGCGCGCCCGTCGAGAGGTCTTCCGAGGCACTGCTGGGGAGACATGTACGCGAGCTTGCCCTTGATCGTCCCTGCCTCGGTCTTGGTCGAGTGGCTCGCTGCCTTCGCGATGCCGAAGTCGAGCAGCTTCACCTGACCGTCATAATTGATCATGATGTTCTGCGGGCTGACGTCGCGGTGGACGATGCCCATCCGAACGCCGTTCACGTCACGTGCGCGATGCGCGTAATGAAGCGCGTCGGCGACGGAAGCGATGATCCGGGCCGCGAGCTCGGGCGGCAGCCCACCCGACGCGCGCGCGCGACGGATCAGCTTCGTGAGGGACACCCCATGAATCCACTCCATCGCGAGGAAATACGAACCATCCACCTCGCCGAATTCGTAGACATGGCAGATGTTCGGATGGTTCAGCTGAATCGCGAGGCGCGCCTCGTCGAAGAACATGCGGACGAAGTCGGAGTCACTCGCGACGTGCGGGAGAATGCGCTTGATGGCCAGAAGGCGAGCCGCACCGACCTTGCTCGTCTCACGCGCCAGAAAGATCTCGGCCATGCCGCCATACGCGACACGACCCAGGATTTCGTACCGACCGAGCGTCGAGATCGCGGGGAGCCGAGGAGGCGGAGGTCGCGACGGAGGAGCGATACGCGGGCTCCTCTCCTCCACGTCCACATCGATCTCCATGTTGTCCGCGGCGCCACGCTCAGCACCGCTGTCGGGGGGAGGGGGAGGATCGGGGCGCCGTGCGCCTTGGATCACTCGAGGAAGCACGCCCACCGGCCGCTCGCGCGGTGGCGCGGACCCGAGCAATCGCGGACCAGGCGCTCGCTTCATGGACACCTGCCCAAGTGGTGCAACGCGAGTGCCTGCACGTATGCAGCGGTAGCGGCAACGATCCGCGTGCATTTGCGTTGATTGATCGACGACGGTGTTGTCTGTGCGTCAACGATCGATCCCCGCGAAAACGGAGCCGTTGGAGCCGATCATCCACGCGCGCGCCGCGGAACGATCGCTGCTACGCCGTCGTCGACGTGGCATCTACCCTGGAATCGTTCGCTCATGCGAGCACGCGATTCGTCGCTCTTGCATCTCTCGCGATCGCTCTCGCGAGTTGCTCTCGTCCCACCGCGATTCGTGTGCACGTGACGTCCTCGCTTGCGGTGCCGGCCCAGGTCGACGCGCTCGAGGTCAGGGTTGTCGGGACGACGGCGTCCAGTCTTCGCGATCAGCGATTCGCACTGACGCGCGGCTTTCCACACACGTTCGACATCCTGCCGGGCGCGGCGGAGCACGAGAGCGTTCAGATCACGATCGTCGCGCGCCGCGGTGGGAGCGAGAACGTCCGGGTGCTGCGGCGAGTCGTCCGCGCCGCGTTCGTGTCGGGCACCGTTCAGGACGTCAGCGTCGAGCTGAGCCCGGACTGCATCGATGTCGAGTGCCCCGAAGGCATCGACTGCGTGCTGGGGACGTGCGAGCGACCCATCGAGCGATGCGAGGATGCCAGTCAGTGCGATGATGGCATCGACTGCACGGTCGACCGCTGCGAGGACATGATCTGTCGACACGACGTCGACAGCTCCATCTGCGAGGTCGGCACCACGTGCGACCCGATTGACGGTTGTCCGGGGCGTGCATGCCTCGATGACGTGACGTGCGACGACGGAGCGGCGTGCAACGGCGAGGAGCGATGCGTCGACGGCCGCTGCGCGCCCGGCACCGCGATCGACTGCGACGACCGCGACGAATGCACCACCGATCGCTGCCAGAACGAGCTAAACGGCGAGTGCGCGCACGTCACCCGCGACGCCGACGCGGACGGGCACGGAGACGCTCTGTGTCCCGCGATCGGCGGCGCGTCCGCGGACGACTGTAACGACTCGAACGTGATGGTGTTCCCGGGCTCTCCCGAGACCTGCAACGGGCTCGACGACGACTGCGATCAGCAGTGCGATCAGGAATTCGAGTGCTGTCGCGGCGAGACGCGCACGTGCTCGACGGCGTGCGGCACCGTGGGTGTCGAGACCTGCACGAGCGAGTGTGGGTGGAGCGAGTGCACCGCGCCGGCCGAGGCATGCAATGCAGTGGACGACGACTGCGACGGGAGCACCGACGAGGACTTCGGTTGCGTGCCCGGCGAAACCGACTCGTGTCGAACGCTGTGCGGATCCACTGGTCAATGGGCCTGCAGCGCGTCCTGCACGTGGGGCCCGGAGTGCGCCCCGCCGGTCGAGACGTGCAACGGAGTCGACGACGACTGCGACGCAGTCGCCGACGACGGATTCAACTGTGCGCGCGGCAGTGATCGGGCCTGCACGACGTCATGCGGAACACCCGGCCGCGAAGCGTGCCTCGATGGGTGCGGGGCGTACGGCGCGTGCGTCGCCATCGAGGGCTGCAACGGAGTCGATGACGACTGCGACTCGCGCGTCGACGAGACGGTCGAGTGTGCGGTCGCCGCGACGGAGCGGTGCACGACGACATGCGGGAGCCAGGGCACGCGTCGCTGCGACGCGAGCTGCCGCTGGGAATCCTGCGAGCCTCCGGCCGAGATCTGCAACGGAGAGGACGAGGACTGCGACGGCGCTCCCGACGACGGATTCACGTGCGTGCCGGGCTCCACGCGGACCTGCGCGACGAACTGCGGGACGACCGGCGTCAGCACGTGCACGAACGGGTGCGAGTGGGGTGCGTGCACGCCGCCGCCCGAGGTCTGCAACGGCCGCGACGATAACTGCACGGGAGGTTGCGACGAGACGTCGATGTGCTGCGCGGGCTCGACCGTGACGTGCGAGACGACCTGCGGATCGACGGGCACGTACGCCTGCAGCGGCACATGCACGCCGGGCGCGTGCATTCCTCCAGCCGAGACCTGCAACGGGCTCGACGACGACTGCGACGGCACCTGCGACAACGGCTCGACGTGCTGTGCCGGACGCGTCGGTACGTGTGTGACGTCGTGTGGCTCGTCGGGCACGCGTGTCTGCTCTGCGACCTGCGGCTGGCCCTCGAGCTGCACGCCGCCCAGCGAAATCTGCAACGGACAGGACGACGACTGCGACGGAGTTGCGGACGACGGATTCGGCTGCATCGCCGGAACGACGGCGGCGTGCACGACGAGCTGCGGCACGGCGGGCACCCGGAGCTGTGGCGCGACGTGCACGTTGTCGGCGACCTGCACGCCGCCGGGCGAGACGTGCAACGGATTCGACGACAACTGTGACGGAGTCGCCGACGACGGTTGCTCCGGATGCGTGGCGTGCAGCGGCGCGACGTCCGTGACGGGACCGGGCGGGCGTTATTCTCTCACCCTGTCCGGTTCAGGTTCACACACCGGCTCGTGCGGAAGTACCGGTGGCCCCGAGCGCACGTTGACGCTGACGCTCGGCTCCGCTTCCGACGTATTCATCACGACGCATGCTGCGCTCGGCGTGAACACCACGATTTACGTGCGGCGCTGCGCGTGCGGCGGCACGGAGGTCTCGTGCAACGATGACGCGGACGGACTGCCGACCTCGATGTTGCACCTCACCAATCTCGCAGCTGGGACGTACCAGCTCTTCGTCGACACCCCCGCTGGCACCACCGCGACGGTACCTGTGGACATCTACGTCAGTCCGGTCGGAACGGAGTCCGACCGATGCGGCAATCCGACGTTCGTGCCGCTCGGCTCGAGCACGCGCGGCACGACGGTGGGATTTACGCACAACTACGATCTCCACTATGCCGACGGCAGCGATTGTCCCTACGCCGGATCGGGCAACGGACCGGATCGCGTCTTCTACTTCGTCGTGCCCAGTCCACAGACGTTGACGGTCAGCGGCTACAACTCCGAAACGGATTTTGATGCGGTCATTTACCTGCGGTCGATCTGCGAGAACCCGACGCCGGAGCAGACTGCGACGAACCAGCTCGCGTGCGCGGACGACGTGGGCACACCGCCCGACGGCACATGGGGCGGATGCGCATGGCAGCGACCCACGCTGACGCGCACGTTCCAGCCGGGCCTCTACTACGTGTTCGTCGACAGCGGGCAGCTCGCGAGCTGCCAATCCGGGCCGTTCCGACTCGACGTCGGACCGTGAGGGCGAGCATGTCGAGGGCACTCGGTCCGATTCTCACGACCGCGTCGTCGTGTTGCCAGTCGAGCAGCGCAACGCATCCCGGACGCCGCCGCACGAATGAGGATGCTTGCTGTGCCGACGACGCGTCGGGCCTCTTCGTCGTCGCCGATGGACTGGGTGGTTACGACGGAGGCGAAATCGCGTCGCGCATCGTGGTGGAGACGCTCTCGGAGCAATTGGCTGATCACGCCCCGATTCGCGCCCGGACCCATCCGCTCGACGACGCGGCGTTCGCGTGCCTCCAGCTCGATCACGCGATCCGAGTTGCGCATCGCCGGATCTGTGCGCGCCAGAGCGGGCGCATCGCGGAGATGGGCTCGACCGTCGCGGCGCTACTGCTCGGTCGCACGTACGTGGTGATCGCGCACGTCGGCGATAGCCGTGTCTACCGGTGGCGCAATGGTCGGATCGAGCGCATGACGCGCGATCACACGTTCGCCGAGTCCGGGGCAGGTTCGCTGCCGCTCGCAGCGAACGGCGGCGTGCCACCTTCGCCGCATATGCTCACGCGCGCGCTCGGCGTCGACGGGCAGAGTGTCGCGGACGGCCGCGTCGAGATGATCGAGCCAGGCGATCGCTACCTGATCCTGTCCGACGGCGTCCTCGACGTCCTCACCGACGAAGCGATCGAGGATCGCGCTCGCCGCGAGCCAATCGCGGTGCTCGCGGCCGCGCTCGTAAACGCGTCGCTCGCCGCGGGCACCCGCGACAACGTCACCGCAGTCTGCGTGGAGCTCGCGTGACGAGCGCGCGACGGTCGGCGGCGACGGCGACACCGCGCCCGTGCGCGCCATCTGCATCGCGCGGGCGCCTGGACTGGGCACGTGCGTTGCCGTTTGTGCGAACTGCGTGTGTTCAGTGCGCTGCGTCGAAACGCGGCTGCCGTCATGCGCGTTCGCGAGCCCGTCGTGACCAACAGGCCTCGACCGATCGTCGCGTTCACCGCGCGGGTGGCGAGGAGATTCGGAGTCCGCACTCATGATGTTCTCTCGAAGCTGGATTGCGCTGCTGACCGCTGCGTTCACCACGGGATTCGCGCTCTGCGTGGTTGCAGTGCGCACCATCGATCGCGGTGCGGAACGTGCCGTCGAGCAGACCCTGCGAGGCGACGCGGCCCACGTGCGCGAGTGGATCGCGGACGACCGAGCTCAGCTCGATGCCATCGAGTCGATCGCGTCCGCACCGGACATCCGCGCGCTCCTCCGCGAGGGCGTCGCGCAGGGCTCAACCCTCGACCGCGCCGCGCGTCTGCGCGGCGCGGTCGAGCTCCGCAATCGCCAACTCGACGCCGCAGCAGGCGACGTCGTGGTCGTCATCGACGCCGAGCAGCGGATCCTCGCGCAGCTCGGTCTGCCGTCGGGCGACCTGGACGCTCGCGCGCGGCAGATGTTGCGTGATGCGTCCACCGGACGAACGGGTGGCGATCTCTGGCTGATCGGCGACGACGTTTATCGCGTCACGGCCCGCGCGATCATCGAGGGCGAACGCCATCTCGGCACCATCGCTCATGGCGAGCGCGTGGACGAGGCGCTCGCGACCTTGATGGCGACTCGGCTCGGCGAAGCCGGTGTCACGATCGTCCGCGGAACGCGCGTCATCGCGAGCGCATCGAGCGGTGGAACCGCGGCCCGCACGCAGACCGCAGAGCTTGAGGCAGTGATCGGCGCTGCGCACACGACCGCTGCTCCGGCCGCCCCGATCCCTGTCGCGACCTCGAACGGAGAGACGGCGCTCTACCAGCCGCTGGGAACCGCGCCGGGATCGGACGTCGGGTGTGTCGTGAACCGCGTCGTGCCCCGCCTCGCCTCGCCGCTCGCGCTGTTCGGTCGCGTATCGGCATCGGAGTGGCTCGGCGCGCTCGCGTCGATGTCGGGGAGCGTCCTCGTGGTTTTCACTGTGCTCGCGTTCGCGCTCGGACGCTTCCTGCTGTGGTGGGAGAGCGAACGTCAGCTCGCCGCGTTCCGTGAGTCGACACGCCGCCTCGACTCCGGGGAGTGCCTTCAGCTCGACGATGCGATCTTCTCGGGGCCGCTGCGCCTCGCGGCGCGCGACGTGAACGCCGCGATCGAGAAGGTGCGCGCGGAACGCCTTGCGGAGATGTTCGGGCCAGTGCCCCCTACGACGCCCGCCGTCGCGCCGACCCCGTCGCCCGCAGTGCGTGCCTCGGTGCCAGACGCAACGTCGGCCGTGCACGCGACGACGCCCGTCCGTGCGCCCGCTGCAGCGCCCGCAGTCGTGGCGAACGAGGCGAGCGCGGCTGTGATCCCGCCGCGTACGACAGTCGACTCCCTGCGATCGACGATCCCATCGATCGCGCTCCTAAACGATCCCGAAGAGGAATCGGAGATCGATCCCGACGAGGACGAGGGATATGACGCGACGATGATCGCGCGGCCTTCAGCAGATCTCCTTCGGGCGAGCCGGGACGCACTCGTGCCGCCGGGCGCGGACGCAGCGCTCATGAACGTCTTCGAGGAGTACGTCGCGACCAAACACCGGCGCGGAGAATCGACGAAGGGCCTGACGTACGAGCGATTCGTGTCGGTGCTCGAGCGGAGTCGTGCGCAATACGTGCAGTCGCACGGGCCCCGGCGCGTCAACTTCGAAGTCCAGGTGAAGAACGGAAAGACGGTCGTGACCGTCGTCCCCGCAGGGAACTGATTGTTGACGGTCTCGTAGATCGATGATGGGTGCAGCCTTCTCGCGAGCGTGATGACGTCGCGGTAGGCGGCGCGCAGGATGTGGTACCGGTATCGCGTCGGCGAAGAGAGTGACGGGGCCGACGCAGCCACGAGCTCCGCCTTGCTCGAACGTCTTCGTCCCCGCGCGACGGACCCGGCGCGCAGCCGAGCTGCTTCACAACCCCGCGAATCGAGTGCCCACGCGATGGAGCGCGACGTCGAGACGACGACCACGTTCGAGCGCGGTCTACTTCTGTCGGTCGCACGACCGGAGGAGATCCGGTCGCCGCACCGATCACGCGCGCAGCGCGCGAGCGGGCGTCGCCCGGTGCGCTCGGCGACGCGCCACGAGGCCAGTCCATCGCCACGCCGCTTTGGAGCGCGTGCACGCTGTCAGCTCCACGGCATCGAGGCCTGGGCGTATCTGCGCGACGTACGTGAATCTCTTGTCGGTTCGGTTCTGTGATGACGTCGGCTCGGGCGACCGAGTTCGTGGTCGAGACTACGCGAGCACTGCCACGCGCATCGTCGAGCCCCGGTTGATGAGATCGGACACGCCGGCGGCGGCACGCGCGCGGCGTCTCGTCGCGCGTGAAGTGTCCACGTCGTCACCGAAGTCCGTCCTGTCCGCTCGGGAGTTGCTCCCGCGCCTCCGCGGGGATTCTCGCGCTACCGTCGCGACAGCCGCGCACGGAAGCGCGGAGCGCGAACCAGCTGAACTACGGTCGGTTTTACCGTGGCGCAGCGAGCACCCGCTCTACAGTGCGTCGTCGTAAGAAGCTCATCATGCCGTTGTCGCGCGCGTTCACTCAGGGCGAGCTGCGCCGGAGGAAACGCACGAGAGCTGCCCGGGATCAAAGTGCATCGCGGGGTCTGCGAGCGCACGGGTTCTCCTCATCACATCGGGCGCAGAAGCCGCCGCGCGCGCCCTGTGCGTCACATCCGGGGCACGCGCGCTGCGACCGAGAACCGATCCCTGCGCTGGCGGCTTGGGACTCGGCCAATGCACCAGTGCGTTGGATTTCATCCATCGACATCCTTTCAAAGCCAGACCGCGCTCTTCGATCCTTCCGTCAATGAGAGCGACTGAACGACATCGTCGTGAGCGAGACCTCCCCGCGTGCACTCGCCTCGCCCGCACGTGGGCGAGCAAGGCGAGCGGTCGTGGTCGGCCGATTCCGGAGGCGTGGTCGGCGCACCCGGCGTGCCCTACTGACGCCGAGGACGAGCGGCCGGGCGGTCACTCGAGTTTTTTCGACGCGGCGCACGAGTCGCAGCTCGTTCAGCACGAATTCGATTCCGTGCACGCCGCCGGACGACACCGTGTGTTGGCCCGGGTTCACGGTCGCTTTCAGCCGGAATGGCGCATCGAATGCGCCGTAGAGCTCTCGGTGCGCGGAGACGAAGACCGCAATCGCACCATCGGGTCGCGAGCGGCCCACTCGTTCACGGTCCGGACGAGATCGTCCCCATCATTGCGATCGCGCGTTCGATCCCACCGTCGTGCTCGCTCATACGCAACGCATCCTCTCACCGCGCTGACACCGGAGCATGCACGACGGTCGATGCGTTGAGCTGCGCGAGCGCGCGGCCGGCGGCGTCCCAAATCGAGCCGAGCTCGTGCTCGAGCAGGCGGACGTTCGATGCTGCGGCACGACGCGCGATCCGCTAACGCTCACTCCACAACGCACTGGCTGGCGCGACACACGAACGGCGCGGCGCACTCGTGATCGTGCGGGCATAGTCCGCCACGCCGCTGCGGCGCGAGGCACCGCTCCGACTCGCCGATCTCCTCCGAGCGACACACGCCGCTCGCGCAGTCGTTGACGCCCCATGCGAGCGGATCGCACTCCTGGCCGAACGGGATGAGCGCGCAGCGTCCGTCGATGCACGCCCCGAGCGCGTACGGAGTGCTCGCGTCGCACGCATCGCCGATCACGCGCGACTCTACGCAGCGCCCGTCCACGCAGCGCGAACCCGCGACGCACGCCGAGTCGCGCTCGCACGCGCTCGAGGCGCGCACGATGGCGATGCACGTGTCGACGACACACCGCGCGCCCGGAGCGCATCCGATTGACGGATCGCATCGCTCGCCAATCGCGGCGGGCGCGACGCATCGGCCACGGCCAGCGCCGTCCTCGGCCGCGCAGACCAGACCGTCCGCACAATCGTCGATGCCGAGCTCGAGGGGCTGCCTGATGCACGCTGCGCCATCGGGCCGCGGGCGCTGGCACCGTCGCCCGTCGCTGTGCTCGCCGATCATGCACACGA
Source organism: Sandaracinus amylolyticus (assembly GCF_021631985.1). Lineage (GTDB taxonomy): Bacteria > Myxococcota_A > Polyangia > Polyangiales > Sandaracinaceae > Sandaracinus > Sandaracinus amylolyticus_A. The sequence goes on from NZ_CP070226.1 coordinate 167,579, forward strand.
GACCGGCCGCGCAGCTCGGGGCGCCGCGCGTGGCGTTGCACTCGGTGAACAGCAGGCCGCAGAGATCTTCGGTGCAGAGCGCGCCCTCCTCACCGAGCTCCACGCACGCGCCCGCGACGCAGCTCGCGCCGGGTTCGCAGTCGTAGAACCCGGAGCACGGCTCGCCGAGCACCAACCGCCGCGCGCAGCGGCGCGCGCGCGCATCGCAGACCAGGCCTTCGGCGCACGCGGTGTGGAACGGGACCGGATCGCAGGCGCGGGTTCCAATCGCTGAGCGACGCTCCTGCGCATGTGAGAAGATCGAGAAACGCGACGCCATCGAGCTTCGAAAGCCTCATCCAGCGTGTTCGACCGCCCTCATCCAGCGTGCGCCGAAACCATTTCCATTGTTAGCGAGCAGGTCGGTTGATGGATATCGAGCGCTGATCGCTCACCGTGACACGCCGTGTGAGCGGGCCTGTTGTGGAAACCGCAACAGTGCGGTCTCGTCGTCACACGCCGCGGCCGATCGCGCGCACGGCCTCGTCGTGCGCACGAATCCCGTCGTGGCCGCGATCGATCGCACGAACCTACGGAGCAGCTTCCGGAGCGTCGCGAGAGCGCGCTCACGGCCGAGTCGGCGAATGCGGAAACGCGACGCGCTTCACCGCGCAGGCGATCCGGACCGGCCGGCACTGGCCCAGCACGTGCTCCTCTAGCCGCTTGGCGAGTGCGTTGACTGTGCGACCCCCGAGCGTTACTCGGCGCACTCGCCGCTACAGAGCTTCTGCGTGGGATCCGCTATTCGGGCGATGGCCGCGATCATCCTGGCGCTCGCCGTCGGCTGCGGAGGCGGCGGGACCGCCGACCCGATCTGCGCGAGCGTCGCTGTCGAGCTGACCAATCCGCATTTGCAGGCCCTCAACGGCTCGGACATCCAAGAATCGCAAGGAGAACGAGATGATTGGCGCAGTGGTCATGACACTGGCGTTCGTGGCGTGGACGGTGATCAACGGCGCGATCGCGATCGGCCGTCCCATCGGGACGTTTCGCCAGGTGAAAGTGCTCGCGATCTTCACGCTGCTCCCGCAGCCCTGGGATCGCGTCGTGGGCGCCGGGGTAAACGTGCTCCTGGGTTTGTTCGGGGTCGGAATCTACGTGAAGTACGTGCTGCTGGGCTGAGCGCGGATAGGGGCGCGCCTGCGCGTCCCGCTGCGCATCGAGAGCGCGCGAGATCTGGAGCGCGTGCACGCGATCGCGATCCCCGAGTGGATCCAGCGGACTAGCGAGGCGAGGACGCGCGACGAGCGGCGGTGCGCCGAGCTCGCGTGGCTCGAGCTGCGCGACGCGGTCGCGCCCCGTCTCAACTTCGCGCAGATCGCCTCGCCTGTCTTTGGCCGCGCCATGCCCACCAGCTCCTCGCGACCGGGCGATGCTGTCGCGTTGCGGGTCCTCGACCGATCTTCAGACGCCGGTGGGCTCGCTATACGCCGTGTCTTCCACCACGTACTCGAGTTTCCTGCCCTGCGGTTCCTCGCGGCACGCCCCGTCCTCGACGAGTTCGCGGAGGGCCTGCTGCACGGTGCGCAGCGGAGCATCGAGCTCGGCTGCGACCTCGCGCGCTGTCGATCGCCCATGCCGCGCGAGCACATTCAGCACGCGATCCTCCATCGAGAGCGCACACCTCGGGTCGGGCACCACGACCGCCTCGCTCACCATCAGCGCGACGCGGCCCGCGCGCGCCTGCACGCGGCCCGCGCTGCCAAGGCGCGCACCGATCCGATGCGCGAGCACGCGTAACGTCGCGTCGTGGATCCCCGACTCGTAGGGCGTGCGGTACACGCGGCGGTGCAGCTGCGCGTACTCAACGCCCTCGTCGCCCGCGAGCGCGAGCATCGCGAGTGCGACGTCCTCGCGACCCGTGCGTCGCTGCGTCGCCACGATCGGCGACGCGCCCGCGAGCGCGAGGCCGGCACGCGCCACACGGCGTCCCGCGCCGCGCGGCGTGCGTAGGATCCACGCGGTCGCGTCGTCGTGAGCGCCGCTCACGCCGAGCCCTCCGAGCCCGAGCGGTAAGGACGCACCCTCGCCGCGCACGAACTCCGCGACGTCCTCGTCGAGCGTGTCGGGATCGAGGTGCGGATCGAGCAGTCCCGTCATCGCGTGCGCGCGGCGCGAGATCGGACCGAGCGCCGCCGTCGTCACACGCAGGCTCGCGGCGCTCGTGTCGAACGCGCGACGATCGCCGCGCATCGCGGCCTCGAGTACCGCGGCGAGTGCACTCGCTGCGCGCGCCGCCGGGCACGCGTCATCGGCTTCGGTCCCCGTCCCGATCGCGCCCGACACGAGCAAGCGCTCGCACGCGAGCCACCCCGACCATGCGGGAGACACCCATCCGCCGAGCGACTCGAGGATGCGCGTCGCGTGCACCGGCTGTCCCGCCGCCGCGCGCACCCGCGCGAGGGTCACTGCTGCGAGCGCGTGCGGGCCGCGCAGCCCCTCGGTGCTCGCCATGCGCGCCGCCCGGCGCGCGACGCCGATCGCCTCCTCGATACGATCCTGGTGGAGCAGCGCGATCGCGCGAGTGCTCGCGCCGTCGATCACGAGATCTGCAGCGCGCAGCTTTCCTGCATCCGACTCGATCGATGCCGCGTCCTCCTCGCGCCACGGCGTGCCGCGCAACCACGCGAGCCAGAGCGTCGCAAGACGTGTCTCAAGCTCTCCGCGCGCGCCCTCTGCGAGGCGCGCCGCGCGCGCGAGCCCGGCGCCGTCCCAGCGCGCGAGGGCGAAGCGCATCGCCTCGATCGCGCTCACCGAACCGCCGCGCGCGTCATCGAGGCTATCGGGTGCTCATCTTGCCCACGAGAGCCAATAATGTTCGTCGCGCAAATCGCACGCACGTGGACCCGATTCGCGCCGTCAATCCAACTTTAGTCGCAGCCTCGCCAGGCTGTTTAGTGCGTGACACATCGCATCGGCGAGTGCTTGCATGGATCGCAAGCGAGAACGCTTACTCGGAACGTTAGACTCTGATCAGCGCGACCAGCGTCGCGGCGCGCGCCGCACAAGCAGGCCGCGTGCCGCGCGATGCGCGGAAGAACACGTCCATCTCTCCCAAGACAGCACGCTACATCTCCCCCGCTCGCGACACGGAGCGTTCGCGAGAGCGGGCGAACGATGGGGGCGCGCGCCTGAACCGCCGCTGAAATTCTCGCGAGCGTCGAAGCCCGCCCGGCACAGCTGGCGAGCACGAAACGGACTATGGTGCGGAAGCCATTTGCTCACCGTGCGCCCATAGCGCATGCGGCCCGGGCGGCTGTTACGGAAGCTGCGCAGATCATCGCGTACGCGAGGCTGCGGCGCGCCCAGGGTGCGGAGTCTGCTGCTCATGCTCATTCTCCGTCGCTGGGCGGAGTGACGTCGATACAGCCGGTGGTCGTCCCCGAGCGCTCCGTGATGCCCTCGCAGAGTTCCGCGCACTCGGCGTCGACGTCGCAGTGCGGGATGTTGGGGTTGCCGGACTCCGTTCCGAAGCACGCGCGCCCGATGCCCTCGTCGGCCGCCCATCGCGGACGGACAGAGTGTGCCGTTGCGTGAGGGAAATTCACGAAGAGGTCGAGCTCGTCGAGGTCGAGCGGCCCGACGTGCTCGCGATGCCGAACCGGTTGTTCGGTGGCACGCGACGTGCCGATCCCGCGCGCTCATGTCGAGTCTTCTTCGCTTCTCCGCGTGCTTCGCGCTCGCGCTGTCGGGCTGTTTCGTCTCGCACGAGCGATCGGGCCCGCCGCCCGAGGATCACCGCGACGGGCGTCGGCGCGTGCACCGCGGAGCTGGACGACGGCGAGTACTTCTGCTCGCCGGACAGCGGTGTGCTCTAGGACGGCGCGGCGGGCGGACGCATCGCGGTGTCGGCGACGGGCGGTGATCGTCGCGTTCGCGAGCCCGATGACTCGCAGCGCTGCACGCGTGACGCGGTGGCGCGCCGGTCCCGGTGTCGATGTCATGATTCCCGCACGGTTAGCACCTCGTGCCCAGCATCGTCGCACGGAGGCTCGCGGCTCTGACAAGCGGACACCCGCGGCGGAGCCCGCGTCAGTCGCAGTGGGGAGCCCTCGTCCTGCGCGCGCATGCGCGATGAGCTCGTGAGCGTCGATGCCGATCGCAACCGCTTCCGATTCTTCGTGATCGAGCTGCGCGAGGTCCCGATGGGCGGCGCTGAGCTCGTGCGTCGCTGGGGCCGGGTTGGCGCGGAGGGCCGGTGCGAAGTCGAGGCCTTCGACTCGCTCGCCGCGGCGAGCGTTGCTCGCACCGCGCTCCTCGAGCGACGCAAGCAGCGCGGGTATATCGCGGCGGACCCCGTAGCGATCGCGCTCGTGCGTCGGATGATGGCAGCTCGCCGTGCAGCTCGCCGGAGTCCGCGCCAGCTCGCGTTTCCGGGCTTCTGAATCGCGCGTGCGCAGCGTCCGAACGATCCACCGGAAGACGAATTCCATGTGGCGCCTGCGCTGATCTTCGGGCAGCCGCCGAACGCAGTTGAGATACAGACGTTCGGCATTTCGTCAGCGGCACAGATCGTCGCCTTCGACGGGTTCACCGACGTGGACGTCTTCTTGCCCTGGGATTTGTTGAACCGCGTCGACGCGCCCGGGTGGAAGGTGCGCATCCTGGCGGACGCGCCATCGATCACGTCGATCGCGGGGCTCTCGATCGCGACCCACGGCCGGCTCGAAGAGGCGGCGCGCGCCGACGCGGTCATCATCGCGAGCGGTCCCGGTTTGCGCCCGAAGCTGCAGGGCACCGAGTTCGCCGGCGCGCTCTCGTTCGATCCTCCGCGCCAGCGGATCGGATCGATGTGCTCGGGCGCGCTCCTCCTCGCGTCGAAGGGTCTGCTCGAAGGCAAGCGCGCGACGACCTACCCCACGCAACGCGATCGCCTCGCGTCGATGTCGACGAGCCCTTCGTGCGCGAGGGCACGATCGCGACGGGCGGCCGGCTGCCTCGCCGCGATCGACCTCGTCGGCTGGATCATCGAAGAGCTCGCCGGCGCCGAGCAGCGCGAGATCGTCCTGCGCTCCGTCCAACCTGTCGGCCGCGGTCTCGGATTCGACGCTCGCCCCCTCCCGTCCCGCCAGTACACGCCGCAATCGTGACCAGCGTGCTTCTCGCGCGTCGCGCTGATCGATCGGTCCGGCGGTCCGCCTGCTCTCGCCGTTCGGCCTCGGCTTCTACGCGCGCGGCATCGGCTCGTTCGCGTTCAGCCTGCGCGCGGCCCCGCGAACGAGCCGCCTCCGCCGCCCACCTCGTGCACGTGGGGCTTCTGCTTCGGCATCGGAGACACCGACTCGCCTCACCTTCTGCCGCGCCGTGCTGGTGCCCGGCACCGCCGCCGAGCTCGCCGCGGTCGTCGAGGTGGGCATCTCCGGGCCTCACGACGCCCATTCCGCGCTACTCACTCCCACCGGTGATATCTCTCCGAAGTCCCATCGCCGTGATCGAGCACTAGCCACTCCACGCCAGAAGAGTCGGTTTCTACCGACCACCACATCGTGCGCGTCTCTTGACCCTGAGTGCGCTCACCGCTGTTCCCGCAACTGTTCGTCACGTGCGTCTTCACCCAGTGACGGTGCACGGTGACCTCGTCGCCCTCGATCACGACCGTGCCGACCTCGGTTCCGAGCAGGCGCATCGTGCAGCCGGCAACGGTCGACGTAATCACCGCGCCAGTCTCGTAGAACCCATCGGGATCGAGGATGAAATAGAAACCCTCACCGGAGGGGTCGAGCCACTCGCCGTTGTCACGGTTGTAGTACTGGATCGTCGACAGAGTTCCGGTGAACCACTCGCCCGCGATCTCCGCGGGCACGCCGCTGCGCGGCGTGTCCGGCGCGCCATCGTCACGGCACGCGCTGACCGTCAGCGCCGCCAGGATCGCGATCACGAAGAGATGAATGCGCTCGTTCATGCTTCCTTCTCTCGAAGACACCGTGCGATTCGCCGCGTTCGCAAGTGAGACGTCACGCGCACGGCCGGGGAGTAATTGCGGGCGAGCGATTGAATCCGTCAGTGACATCGATCTTGAGTTTTCGCTAACGGCGTCCGCCAGCCTCCCGGCTCTCATCTCGGGGTCGATGTCGCCGTGTCGGTCGAAACCGCACGTAACGGGGCTCGGCTTAAGCGGGCGACGCAAGCCCGCTTCCAGAAGAGGGCCGGGCTGAAGCTGCCGCCCACCGGCCGCGGCCGCTTCAACCTCGAACCCTACGCAGCTATCGAGCTCGAAGAGCCGGGCTGACTCGGTCAGCCGTCGACGCTGTCGGACGTTGCGGCGCCGGCGGCAGTGACGGGAGGAATCGGGTCGGGAACCCGGTTGCGCACCGGCGGAATCGACTGCAGGTATGCGAAGATCGCACGGAGGTCGTCATCGCTATAGTTTGCGATGAGCTGGAAGGGCATCGGCGGAAGCAGCGGACGCCCGACGCCCATGTGGCGGCCGTTGCGGATAGTCGCGATGAACGTTTCCTCGTTCCACCGACCGAGGCCCGTCTCCTCATCGGGCGTCAGGTTCGCGGTGAACGTCATGCCCCAGGGGCCCGACCAGGCGGTCATCGTGTCAGATGCCATCGCCATCCACGGACCGGGCGGCAGCGAGGGTGCGGCCGACAAGACGATGGTCTCCGGATGACCCGACAGCAGGCGCGAGGCGTCCGGGATGGGACCGCTCGGGCCCATCGTGAGCGGCGTGTGGCAATCTCCGCACAAGCCCGCGTTAACGATGTACCGACCACGCGCGACGCGATCCTCCGCATCAGGCGCGGTGACCGGCGCTCCGCCACTCTCCTCATGGCCCGCTGCTCCGCCGAGCTCCGGCGGGGTCTCGTCACATGCAGTGAGGGTAAGTGCGAGGATGATCAGGAAGTTGACTCTCACGGCTCGTTCTCCAGTTGGCGTGACGGGGGTAGTTCACGGATCCAGTCGGCGACGAGGCGAACGGCCTCGCCATCGACGACGTGCGTTCCGATCGGAGGCATCTGCGTGAGCGGGTCGCGGGCGCTCATCCGCGCGAGGACCACGCTAGCTTCGGGATGGCCGGGGTCGACTCGGCGCGCGGGCGCGTGCGGCGCGCCGGGGAGCGCGAAGCCGCTGGTCCTGTTGATTGTAGTCGTGAGCGCCGGCTCAGGCAGCGCAGCGCCTTCGTGCGCGAGCTGCATCCCAAGAGGGCTCAGCGCGCCGCTTGCACGGTGGCAGTGCCCGCAATTGCCATGCAGGTATCCGAGCGCAGCGCGCTCGGTCGGGGTGCGTCCGGCGATCCGGGGCGGGCGAGCGAGGAACCGCGCGGACAAGTTCACGAGCGCGCCGATGCGCACGAGCTCGCCGAGATCGACGTCCTCGGCGCGCTGAACAGAATGGAGCGCGCCGGGATCGCGATCGGGCGAGAGTTGAAGGAGGGAGAACCCGAGCACCGGCGTCTCGCCGTTGCCATGACATGCCACGCAATCGCTCGTGCTCGGGACGGCGTGCGGCGCCCCGGTGCTCGTGTCGACTGCGATGTCGCCACCACGCGGATCCGCGAGGACGGCCTCGCGCTCATCTTCGCTCCAGAGGTAGGTCGCGTAACGCCAGCCGTCGGGACCGAGCACCATGTAGCGCGTCTCGACGCGCCTCCCGAACGAGAACTCCTTCCAGATCCGCGTGCCTACAGGGAAGCGCCACGCGTCCGCGTCGCTGGCGTCGACCGCGGTACCAGGAGGTATCGCAATGAAGCGGCGTTTGGACGCACCATCGGTCCAAAGCGGATACTGCGGCGAGAACGAGAAGATGCCTTCGGCGGTCTCGAAGCGTTCCCAGTCCGCGTACAGTCCGGTCTCGCGCAGCGTCAGGGGAGGATTGAACGCGACCTGCGATACCGGCGCTCCGCTGCTCGCAAGCGCGACTAGGGAGCACGCGAGGGCGAGCGCGGCGGGCAAGCCTAGGACGCGGAGCGCACGACCCACACACATAAAGTCATTCACCGCTCCGACCCGTCGCATGAGAAATCGCCCCCGACGCATTCAATGACGCACGCTCCGCCTGCAACACCGACGGGAGGGCCCGCGGCACAGTTGGTCTTCCCGTTGTTCGTTCACCACCGGACGAGCCCCGGCCGAAACACGCTTCCACCGAGGTACTCGAACTCTCGCGAATACGAAGCTGATCCGCTTGATTGGTAGTCACTCAGAGGACGTACCGTCGGAACACGACTGAGCGAGACAGCGGTGGGGCGGGTCAGTCAAATCGTCGCTGTCGTCCCGATTGCGAGCGAGCAGGCTAGACGGAGTCCGACCGAGGAACTCAACGCAGGTCCGAGTGAAATGAGAATGGTCGGCGAAGCCCGCTTCCAGAGCGGCCACACCGAGACCGATGGGCGTCGCTCGCGTGAGCATCTCGAAGGCACGAGCCATCTTGGTCCAGCGGAGCCAAGTCCGAGGGGTCAGCCCGATCTCGCGATGGAACGTCGCGCGCAAGTGCGTGGGCGACACGCGCGCTACGGCGGCCATTTGCTCCACGTTCCAGTCGGAGATGGAATCGTTCGCGGCGGCGAGCAGAATGCGTCGTATGATCGCGTCATGCCGGTGGACGCCCACGACGTCCGCCGTCGCGATCTCTTCCATACACGTCGCGAGTTCGATGTCGGGGCGCTGAGGCTGCATTGCAGCCCGGTTGGCGTAACGGAGCAGTTCCGTGGTCCTCGAAAGAGGCGCAATCTCGACATCGGAGCTGCTGATCCATCCTCGGGCTGCGCGATCGAGATCGCACAGGACCGTGACAGTCGTACCCACGCACGAAGAGCTGAAACCGACGTCGGGCTTCACGACCAGAGCCCGGCCGCGGGCGACCCGATTGTCGGAGAGGGTCACTTCAACATCTCGCTCGACGCCGACCAGCACGACGGCCGCGTGACACGCAAGCCGGTCCACGCCAGCAGACGACACGCGGAGCCAGCGTCCACGTTCGATGGCCAAGCCCCGGGTCGAGCTCAGGTCGAGCTCCGCCCGATCACGGGGACCCGTGAACGAGGGCGGGCACGCGAGCAGTTCGGCGCGGCCGATCATGCGTGCACGCGCGGATCGCCGCGATGCGAGAACCCGCGCACCCCACGCCTCCGCCCGAGCGGCAGGAAGTTTGCTTCACACGTGTGAATTCCGTCCTCGACCATTGCGACCCCCCGGGCGCCCCCGGACGCCCGATAGATGAAGTGCCGCTATGGGGCGTCGCGTTACGCGGGGGTCATTTGATCGTGGTAGGCTTACTCATCATGCCCGGGCATGACGACGGCGAGACGCTGGCGCTGAGGGCCAGCAACGGCGATCGCGATGCCGAGCGGGAGCTGTGTCGTCGGCTCGGACCCGCCGTCCGTGCGTTCGCGCGAAGGCGCCTGCGGAGTCGGGCTGCCGTCGACGACTTCGCTCATGACGTGATGATCGAGTTCATCGAGGCGCTGCGCGCAGGTCGCGTGGCCGATCACTCACGCGTGGGCGGTTTCGCGCTCGGCATCTGCCGCAATCTCGCTCGAAGCGGCAACCGCAAGATGGAACGTCGGCAAGAGGCACTCGAGCGCCTCTTTGCTCCGCCGGAGCCGACTCCTCCGTGGGACCCTATCGTGCTGTCCCGCTCACGCCTCGAGGAGTGCGTCGCTCTCCTCACGGATCGCGCCCGCCACATCCTCCGAGCAACTTTCACGGAGGAAAGCTCCGACGACGAGATCGCCGTCGGTCTGTCGATTTCGCAGACGAACGTTCGCGTCATCCGGCACCGCAGCCTCGCCGCGTTGCGCGAATGTATGGAGCGGCCCCTCACGCTGGAGCGACGATGAAGCACGACCGCCTGTCTCGAGCGGCGCAGCTCGAGGCCTACGAGCGAGCGCAGGGCTTGGATTCGGAGGATTCTCCGGACGACTACGAAGACGATCTCTTCAGACGAGCAGCTGATGGCGCAGCAGAAGAAGTAGTGTTCGCCGACGCAGTCCAGTCGGCATACGACCGCTACTTCCGCGCCGTGCCGCGCCGTCCGGATGACCAGGAGGCCGCCCAGGGCGTCGTACTCTACGTCGAGGATGACACGGATGTTCGCGACGTGATGGCGAGCATGCTTGAACGCGAACACTATGTAGTGCGCACGGCTGGCGATGGTCGCGAGGCGCTGGAGATGCTCCGAGGCGGGTTGCAGCCGGACGTCATCTTGCTCGACCTCATGATGCCCGTCATGGATGGATGGGAATTTCGCGCGGCACAACTGCGAGATCCGAAACTTGCTGCCATCCCGACGGTTCTCGTCTCAGCAGTCCGTCCTCTCGCCGGACCCGCAAGATCGCTCGGTGCGGCAGGTTACCTCGAAAAGCCGTTTCGTCGCGACGACCTCTTGCGAGCTGTTGGGTCGCTCGCAACGCGCGAGCCGCATGCGATTGGGTAGCGCGTGCGCTCGCCCTCCGGCCGCGCAAGCACGTCGGGCCAATCCCTTGTGGCGAGCCGACACCTGCAGCGCGATCGATTTCTCGCAGGCCACCCCACCATAGTACGCGGTGCTCGCGTGTTGCGCGCCGGCCCGATCTCACCCGCAGCACGAGGTGCAGTACGCGCCGGAGCATCCGCCGCCGGAGCACCTGTCGAGGCTCGTGCACGGATCTCCGTCGTTGCAGCGCGTCCCGTTGGTATCGCGCCCACACCCGGTGGTGTCGGTCTCGACGCGGCTGCCGGTCCCACCGCACGCGCCCGCTGCGCAGGTGGACCAGGTGCATGTGCGGATGCGCGAGCCGCTGGTGACGCAGGTGCTCGAGTACGTGCACGCGCCGTAGCTGCCGCACGTCTCGGCCGCGCACGCGACTCCGTCGGTGTCGCGCGAGCAGGCCTCGGAGCGCGTCTCGACCGCTCCAGGCGTGCACACGCCTTCGGCGCACGTCGGCGCGGGACGGCAGTTCATGTGCTGCACGCCAGTCTCGTCGCAGGTGCTCTCGAACGTGCACGTGCCGACCGCCTCGCACGACGGATCGCCGCACGGAGCCGCGTCGGTCTCGCGCATGCAGTCCATCGTCTCGGTGGCCGTGCTCTCCACGCACGCGCCCTCGGCACATGCGTTCATCGTGCACGTCCGGGTCGAGACCCCCGTCTCGTCGCACGCGCTCTCGAACCCCTCGCACGCCGACCACTCGGTGCACGCGGTCGCGGCGCCGCACGCGGCGCCTTCGGTGTCGCGCGCGCAGGGAAAGGTCTCGGTCTCGGCGTGCTCGACGCAGACACCGGACTCGCATGCGCTGCGCGAGATCGCGCGCGACCGCGTGCCCGTCTCCCCGCAGATCACGTCCGACGTGCACTCGCTCCATTCGCCGTGCGTGGGAGCAGGACAGTCGGAGTCCGCGTCGCATCCGATGCACGCGTCCCGCTGCTCGTCGCAGTGCGTGGGCGCGCTGCACGGATCGCCGGAGTGAGCACACTCGCCGCTCTCGCAGACGTCGGTCCCGTTGCAGGTCAGTCCGTCGTCGCAGCTTGCGGTGTTCGGCTCGAACGTGCAGCTCCCTTCGACGCAGAGATCGTCGGTGCAGGGATTGTCGTCGCCGCAGTCCGAGTTGCGCGCGCACCCTTCGCCGCCGTCCGCCGTCGCGCTCCGACCTGACGGTCCGCACCCGACGAGCAGCACGAGCCAGACGGCGATCAGATGCGGGACGGAGCTGTGCAGATGCATGGTGGCCCGCCACGCACGCATCGCGTTCTCGTGGAAGACACCAGACACTCGCGTGTGAACCGTCCGCCGCGCCATGTCGACCTCGGTCTCGTGCACTGCACTTCGCATCTGCGACCCCCTCTGACGTGCTGCCTCGGTGCCTTGAGCGCGGCGATGCGATCCGTCTTGAGCCGCTCGGATACACGAAGCCCATGCCCCGCGCCCGATGACATCGAGGATCAACTATTAGTGGCCACCGACGACAGCCCCGAGGCCGTCCCGACTCGCCGCCTTCTCCGGTGCGAGATCTCGAGCCATATGGCGCTGCGCACGCATGCGACGAGACCTGGTCGAGATTGGAGGTCAGCGCCAATCGTCATCGCACGATTTGAAAATCCGCGTCTCCGCAGTCGATGGCCGCGCCGCATCGTTCCGTCTCGCAACGCTCCGAACACAGCAACCAGCGCGCCACCTCTGCAGTGAGCGCGCGTCGCTCCATCCCCAGAGGAACCCCGAACAGGACCACACGTCGCCGGTCGCCGAGCGGTCCCAGGTGTTGTGTTCCGGTCGACACCGTCGCCAATCCGTCGATGACCGCGTCGAGCAGCGCGTGCGCTTCGCGTCGACGCACGCCTCCGTGCGTGCCTTCTGCGAATGGCGTGAGCGCTTCGATCGCCCGCTCGCGCTCGCCCAATCTCAGGAGGCAGAGCGCTCGATTCCACTCGGCCTCGGGGACGACGTCCGGCGGGGAACTCGGCGAGATAGCCCTCCCACGGACGAAGCGCGAGCCGCGGATCGGCACCCTCGAAATGCAGTCCGTGCGCGACAGCGGACGTCTGGCGGTCGCGCGTATCGAGCTCGGTCTCGCGATCGGCGTCGCGAGCGACGTCGGCGCGCCCAGCGTCGCTCGTTCACCATCCACGTCGCCCCGAGTGATCGCACGCAATCATCAGTCTCGTCGGGAAAGTGACAACGAGCAGTTGCGCGAGTCCTCACAGCGCGTAGTAGTTGAGTCTCTCCTGCCCCAACGAGGTTGCCGGTGAGCGGCGAACGCGTGCAGACACATACCATCCGATTTCGTGGGAACGTGGAGGAGGTCTGGAAACTCCTGACGTCCACCGAATCACTCCAGCGTTTCTACTTCGACAGTATCGTCGAGAGCGACATGAAACCTGGTGCGTCGCTCCGTTACGTGAGCCCCAACCGCAAGCGCGTCTTCATCACCGGCGAGGTGAAGGAGGTCGCACCGCCGCTTCGCTGGAGGCACACGCTCAAGTTCACCCATGTCGACGAGCCCGCCTCTGACGTGGAGTTCCGGCTGCGGCAGGACGGCGACGAGGTCGAGGTAACCGTGGAGCACAGTGGCTTCACGGGCGACAAGCACTTCAAAATGGTCCAGCGCGGCTGGCCGTTCATCCTCCGCAACATGAAGTCGTGGGTCGAGGAGGGACGGCTGCCGCTGAGCACTCGCGTGCAGTACGGGATGATGAAGCTGATCATGCCGTTGATGCCGAAGCGCAGAGAGTCGTCCGAATGAACGGGTGAGGAGTCGCTCCGCAACGAGCTGAACACGATCGACGATCCGCACGTTCGATGCGTGCGGGCGTCGCGTGACGCGCTCTGACTGCGAGCGTTCGCACTATTCCGGGACGCTCTCGCGCTACGCCAACGCGACTTCCACGGCGAGGAGCTGGGTGAAGCTCCCCCGCTTCCGTGGACACTCCGGACGCGTGAGCATCTGCGAGGAGTGTTCGATGGCGAAGCGGAACGAAGAGTGCTCAGCGCGGAGTTCAAGGCGAAGGTCGTGCGGCTCTGCCGGGTCAGCGACAGAAGCGTCGGGCAGGTCGCGAAGGACTTGGACCTGACCGAGGACCGCGCTGCGTGAATGGATGCGCCGCGCCGAGGTCGATGGCGCCAAGAGCGAGGGCGGCCGCTGACGACGAGCGAGCGCGAGGAGCTGCAGCGGATCCACCCTCGCGAGCTCGCTGCAGAACTCGGCCCCTCACCGTGCCGACCCACAGCAGCAGAGCCCGTCGAGCTGAGCGCATCGCCGAGGTCACCCGCCCAATCTGCGACATCACGACCTCGTCTTGAAGACGGGGCTCGTGCATCGGCTACCGCGATCCCGAGTTCGCACAGCGTCTTCGCGACTACCAGCGGGCCTACGCGGCGCGAAACGCGCCGAGCGCCGAGAGCAGCGCATCTGACCAATGCGAACGAGCGCCGCGCGCGATCGACGCGTTCACGTGTGGCAAGTGTCGGCGCAAAGTGTGCGCTGCACGAGCGAGCTACGCGTCAGGCGCACGTTCGTCTGCACGCTGCCAGCTTCAAGCAGCGCCAGCACCACGTCGCGTCGCGGACTCACGCGCTTTCCAGGTTGGTGCATCGACGACAATGTTGTCCGAATGTCCACAGATAGAGCGTGAAGCCGGAACGGCTGGGAGCCGAATCCACGCCGCGCGCGCGAACTCGTCATTTAGAGAGTGAAAGCGCACAGTGCGTGCCCCACGCGGAAAAAAAAGTACGACGTGGATTGCACTGGAAGCCCAGATCGAGCGTCTCTGGGTCGACCACTTCGATGGCACTCGCGTGACGCTGAACGTGCAACTCTCGGGTTGCGAGTATCGCCGCTCCACCTGCGGTGGCACCTCGGCCACGTCTCGCTGCGTCCGCCCGATGCACGCCGCTGCCGTGGTTGCGCGCGGCCGCGGCAACGGCTTGCTGGCTCTGCCGCACCGCCTCCGAACCACTCGTCGGCCGCGCTTCGCCGCACTTGGCGACTGCTTCGAGAGCGTCGATGCATTCGTCCAGCGCGCCTGCATCGACGAGTTCTACAACACACGTCGTCGTCATTCGTATCTTGGATATCTCAGCCCATCGAGTTCGAATTGAGATATCAAGTCGACGCTGCGGCTGCATAGTCAGACTGTCCGCCGAACGGGGTAACTTCACCCGAAAAAGCGCGAGGACATCGAGCGCATGCGGACCGCGTTCTTTTCGCAGCGCTCGCCGGACGGGCCCGCAGCTGTGCGTGGGCAGAAGGACGCGTTACGACAAACGTGCCGCTCAGCGAAGTCGAGGTCCCGCTCCGCGGACCGAACTCCAAACCGACAGCACGACCAGGTCTGCGCCTCGCACGGTGTAGTAGACGTGGAGCCGCGTCTGGGTCAGCAGGAACCGACGCGTGCCCGGACGGGCCCGCGCGTAGACGACTCCGATGTGCGGTGCCGCCGCCAGCGTCGCGAGCGCGGCTTCGAGTTCGTCGAGTACGAGCTCTGGAGCGGATGGACGTTCGACGCGCCACCAGTCGGCCACGCGCGTGAGCTCGCGCTTCGCACGGGGCGTGAACTTGAGTCGAAGCGTCACCGGCCGACGGATCGCAGCGAACGGAGCCCAGAGAGCACGTCGGCAGCGTCGAGCAGCTCTCCGCGCTCGAGTTCGGCGTGCGACTCCTCGAGCGACGATTCGAGCGCGGTTCGCGACTCCTCGTCGAGGTCGTCGTCGACGATCGCGAGCGTCACCTCGAGACCTTCCGGTAGGTCGGTCGGGGCGTCGACGACCAACCGGCCGCCGCGAACACGCGCACGGATCGAGGACATGGTAAAGGCTACGCGGTTCGGCATCGGCGTGCACCTCGAGCGCGGGGCCATCCACGCGTCCGCTGAGCTCGCTTTAGCGGACCGCAGGTCCGCGAGCGGGTAGGTAGGCGATCGAGGAGCTTGAGGGCGACGCGCTCGCCCGCCTGGCCGCATCGGCGCCCGAGCGTCGAGGCAGCAGCGCGACCCGCGACGCGTTACGAGCGCCGGCAGGCGTTCGAGGGCTGGTGCGCCGCGGCACGGCCTCGCGGCGCCGCCGTCGCGCTGTACCTCGGGACCGGGCGAGGCCGGGGCGGGGCGGTGGCCTCGCTCGAGCTCGAGCTCGCGGCCATCTCGCAGACCCACAAGGCGCTCGGGCACGCAGCGCCCCCGAGCACGCCCGAGGTGCGCGCGGCTTGGGCAGGATCCGTCGCGACCGCGGCGTCGCGCAGCGGTGCGCCGCTGCTGGCGAGCGACCTGCGCGCGATCGTAGGCGCGCTGCCGCCGGCCGACGCTGCTCAGCCTGCGCGACCGCGCGCCTCGCTTGTCGGCTGGCCCGCGCCGTTGCGGCGTAGCGAGCTCGTGAGCCTGCAAGCTCATGAGCTCACGTGGCGCGGGGACGGCGTCGAGCTTGCGCTAGGGCGCAGCAAGCGCTGTTCGTCGCGAGCTCGAGCGAGCTCGAGCTGTGCCCGGTCCGCGGCGCTGCGCGCGTGGCTCGACGACCCGGCATCAGCTCGGGCCCGTCTTCCGCGAAGGTCGCCCGCGGAGCTCGCGGCGAGCGCGCGCTCACCGGCCGCAGCATCGCGCGCATGGTGAAGCGCGCCGCGCAGGCGGCGGGGCTCGACGGTGTAGGGCGACAGCAATAATGACCCCCGCGCGACAGCAAAACTGACCCCCGTCGTCGGCACGACGAGGAGGCTGAGGATGTCGACGGGCGAGACGATGGCCCCTCCGCGGAAGGCGGAGGAGGTCGAGATGGTGGAGCCGGAGGTCGTCCGGCAGATGCGTGCGCTGAGCGAGCTCGGGTGGGGCGCCAAGCGCATCGCGCAAGAGCTGGGCGTGGCTCGCAACACGGTGCGCCGGTATCTGCGGGGCGGCGCCGCGGCCGAGGTCCAACAGAGGCCCGGTGCCCGCGTGCTGGATCCAGACGCACGCGCTGAGGCGCGACAGCTCTTCGCGACGACCGCGGCGGGCAATGCCGTCGTGGTGACGCGCGAGCTGCACAGGCGCGGCGTCGTAGCGTATCCGATGCGCGAGCCGGTGGAGCGTGAGCCTGGTCCGCGGCTCATGCTGCGCGGGTGACCTCGACGACCTCAGCCTGCCGTCGTCTGCTGCTCGGCCGGGTCTCGCGTCGGCAGCGGAGCGGGGACGGTGAGCGGACCGATCTCGGCGGCGAGCTCGTCGGGGTGCAGGCGTGCGCGGGTCTGCTTCCAGAAGAGCGGCGCGAGCTCGAGGTAGCGGTCGCGCGGCCAGTGGGGCAGGACGCGGATGAGGTCGCGGAGGTACGCCTCGGGATCAAGGCCGTGCAGCTTCGCGGAGGCCACGAGCGTGAAGAGGTGACTGGTGCTCTCGGCGTGGTCATCGCTGCCGACGAAGAGCCACGCCTTACGCCCGACGGCGACGCTTCGGAGCGCACGCTCGGACCGGTTGTTGTCGAGCACGAGTCGTCCGTTCTCGAAGAAGCGCATCAGCGCGTCCTTCTGCCGGTAGGCGTAGCCGAGAGCGCTGCGCAGCGAGCCGCGCACGTTCCGGACTTTGTCGTGCCCGGTGTCGACCCAGTCGAAGAACGCATCGACGTGCGGCCGCAGGTGCGCGTCGCGCAGGCGCTTGATTTCGGCCGGCGGCTTGCGCTTCCACGTGGCGTCGAGCGCGAAGATGCGCCCGATGCGCGCGAGCCCTTCACGTGCGACCGCGCTCTTGTTCGCGGCCGCTTCCCAGAACTTGCGGCGTGCATGTACCCAGCAGCCGGCCTCCTGCCGACTGCAGCGGCACCTCCCCGTTGGTGTGTACATGCTCGCGTGCATCAACTGCGCGTTCTCCGATTACAACCCGGCCGGGAACGGCTGCTTTGGGCGACTGGCCTGCTTCCGCGGCGCCAAGGAGGCCTACAGGAAGGTAAACACGAAGGCGGACCTATTTCAGGTCTGGGACCGCATGACCGAGAGTTCGTGCAGGAGACGCACGTGTGCCCGGAGTTCGAACGGCGAAGGCCCAGCGCCGGCTATCGCGGCTGAGCGGAGAACGCGATCGCCGTCGTCGCCATCACCGCCCCCACCGGTCCGACCACTCTGCGAGCACGCGCCGCTCGTCGGAGTCGAGCGACGTGTCCGACCAGATGCCGATGCCGGGCACATCGCAGCGGCCGGCTTCGTCGAGGCAGACGCGCTCCAGATCCCCCTCGGAGCTGCACCGCGCGCCCTCGCCCAGCGATCGCGCGCGACCGATGTCGGCGCGCATTCTTTCACGCTCTTCGATCGCGCCGTCGCTGCGCGCGCTCGACGCGCAGCTCCGTCTCCGCGCTCGTCGATCGGAGCGACCTCTCGGTCGAGACGACCGCCGACGAGCTGAGCGCGCTCGTGCTCGGCTATCTCGGGTCGCGCCCGCTCGAGTAGGGCGCGCGGGTGCGACCCGCGAGCGCTCCCACGGTGCCGCCGCCGACGAAGCCCGCGGCGAACACGGTCAGCGGCAGGCCGAGCGCGTAGCACAGCTGCCCGGACTCCTGCTCCAGGGGCCATCCGGTGAGCCACGAGACGACCTGCGCGCCCGGCGTCGCGATCACCCACGCGGTCCCCGACAATGGCAGCCCGCGGTGCAGCGTCGCCACGAGCCACAGGCCGAGGAGCGACGACGCGCCCACCAGCGCTCCGACGATCGATCCGAGCAGGAGGCGCAAACCACCCACGATGGGCTTTACCGCGGAGCAGGGCGCGTTCTTCCGCGCGCCGAGAATGAGGCTCGAGAGCGCAGCGAGCGATACGTGCAAGACGCGCCGCCCGGGACAATCCAGAGTGCGGAGCATGCGCCCTCTCGAGCCTCGCGCTCGTGCTCGGTGCCGTCGCCGCGCGCCGACATCTTGCCGCCTCCGCGCGTGCCGACGCTCCTCGTCCAGAGCGTGCGCGCCGTCGACGGCGACGCCCCGCCGGAGGATTGCGTCGCCGCGATCGCGGCGATCGAGCAGGCGACGATCGGCCTCCTCGATTGCGTCAAGCTCTGCGCGGCGAGCCCAGCTCGCGCTCTTCGATCGCGAGATAGCGGATGCGACGTCCCCTTGCGTTTTTCGTCCTGACGATGGCCGCTGGATGCGGGGGCAGCCGCGGCCGGCAGGACGAGCGCGCGGGTGCAGGCATCGACGAGCGCGCCGGTGTGCGTGTTTCGGCCCATCGTGATCGCCGGGATCGGCGCATCGTGATCACCAGGATCGGCCCATCGTGATCCGAACGCGCTTGCTCATGCTTCCCTCACTCGACGTGTGCGATTGGCACGCACGTCACGTCGAGTGTTTGGTCCGCTGCGCGTCGGCCCGTCAGCGAGTGATTCTTGTCATTTCCCTAAATGTTCCTGAGTCCGCACCCAGTGGCGCCGACGTCGATGGCTCCCATCGGATCCGCGCAGTCGGGGCGGTCAACGGCGATGGATCGGGGCTCTACGCGATCGTCGACGGACACGCGCGAACGAATGGCACCGGCGGGTCGTGGTCGCAACGCCGGGCCGTGGTCAGGGGCACGGCGGGTCGTCGTCACCGCGGGTCGATCGCGTGTTTCCACGGCAAAACGGTACGGCGCGCCGGCTGCGATGAGGGGATCCGAGGAGGTCCTTCCGATGGCCTATGTGATCGCCGAGCCCTGCGTCTCCGTGTGTAACGGTGCGTGCACGAAGGTGTGCCCCGTGGACGCGATCCACGGGCCCGCCCCCAACGAGCCGAAGACGCGCCTGCAGCTGTACATCGATCCCGAGGTGTGCATCTGCTGCGCGGCGTGCGAGCCCGAGTGCCCGGTGAGCGCGATCTTCGAGGAGAACGCGCTGCCGCCGGCGTGGGCCCACTATCGCGAGCTCAACGCCCGGTTCTTCCGGCGCGAGTGATGTTGGGCCGGCGTCGGACGCGCTCTATCGCTGTCTGACAGCTCTGCGCGTCGCGCGAGATCACCTCGCCTCCGACGCTCATCCGGACCCGCCCGACCTCCACGGTCAGCGCGGTGCCCGCCGGCTCACCCTCCGAGCGAGACGCGCCAGCCGCAGCGCCGCGGGCTTGCCGCTTTCGCCCGCGAGCCGTCGCGACCAGTTCCGCAGCGAGCTCGCGAAGGAGTGCGTTGAGCGCGGCGTCTGGCAGCGACTGTCGCGGTGAGCGGCGCGACCCGGAAGGCGGTCCGCGAGAATCGACTTGCCGAGCTGTAAAGAGATCGCACGTGGCGGCACTCCCTCCACATGTCTCTGCGATATGCCTGGCCATCGATCGGAGCCGGGACGAGGCCGGACGAGGCCGAGCCCGGCGCGAAGAAAGATCGCGATGAGCAGCGCGCGCACCGGCCCTCCCGTGTCGAGCCACGGCTCGCGCACGCTCACGACCTCGACGCCGCAGCGGTCGAGCTCGAGCACCGCGTGGAGGTTGCCGACCATCGAGCGGCCGAACCGATCGAGCGACCACACGACGAGCACGTCGAACGCGCCGCCGTGCGCGTCGGCCATCATCCGCTCGAACGCGGGCCGCTTCTTCGCGGCGCTCGCGCTCTCCTCGTATGTCGTCGCCGCCGCGAGCTTGAGCTTGCGTGCGCGGACGACGCGCATCACCGCGGGCCGCTGGTTCTCGACCGACTGCTCGCCTCGACTGACGCGCAGGTAGATCGCCGCCCGCTTCTTCATGGTCGCGGAGCGCTATCACGCCCCATCGCGCAGAAACATACGGTAGGGGGCGCCCAGGGCATCCCCGTTCTAGGGCAACTCAGGGCGCTTACCGTATGTTTTTTTACGCGGCCGGGCGTCGACCCCCGATCGACGAGCTCGATCTCTGGACGGAGCGCGTGCTCATCGCGGCGACGCTCGACGAGGTGTTCGCGTCGTAGCGCGGGGCCGGGCCGAGGTCGTGCTCGCGTCTCCGGTTGAACCGCGACCATCGAGGCCACGAGCGCGTCAGGTGCGTCTCGGTGAGGTGCTCACGCTGCCGCGAAACGCGCGTTCACGGCGCCGCGATACCCGCAAATAGGGCGGCGAACACTAGGAGCGCCGCGCCGACAACGAAGGCGCCAACCACGAAGGCGATGATCGACACGGCGATCGCGAGCAGGGCGATCGAGAGCGTCCTCGCGGCGATACGTGACGCTCTCGCGCTCGCGGCGCGAATCGCGCGAGCAGGTGTCGAGGACGTGAGCGCGACCGCGCGCGTCTCCCCGGAGACGCGGTACGGCGAGCCTGGCTCCTCCTCCGTCATCACAGCGTCGCACGCCTCGATCGGGACCCACGGTGGGACGATCGGGAGATCGCTCGGGTGCGCGGCAGACCGCGGCACGATCCGGCGGCCACGCATCGCCGCGAAGTCCGCGAAGCCGTCGCGGAGCGACGGCCACAGCGCCCACGCCGCCACGGCGCTCACGATCGCGACGAGGATCGCGACGACTGTTCCCATTCCGCCAACCTGCGACGCCGCGCGCGCCGCGTCCACTGTCACCGCGGCGTCGCGAATCGAGCGCCTCGCGTCGCATTCGCTCTCTACGCCCGAGCCTGGTAGCTGGCGCCGTCCCGCAAAGCTCTCTCGCCAACTACGAGATCGATGCGGGTCTTGTAGCCGCCGAGCGGCACGAGCTCGTCGAGGATGAGCAGGTCGGGCGCGACGTAGCGGCGCAGCCGACGCTCGGTCGCGGGATGGACTCCTGCCGCAGCAGGTCGGCGAACGCTGACGCGAGCGTGCAGAAGCGGACCGTGTATCCGCGCTCGAGCGCGCGATGCCCGAGGTTCTGCACGAGCGTCGTCTTGCCGACGCCGGGGCCTCCTCGCAGCAGCACGTTCTGACTCGCCTTTCGCGCTTCATGCAGCTGCGAACGAGCGCGACCGGTCGCTCGCCGGCGAGTTTCTCGCGAGCTGCGTGCGCGCGGCTGGATCCAAAAGGTCCGTCCGCGCGATGTGAAGCAGGTCGGCGAAGCTCAAGCCGACCTTGTCGCGGTACCACGGTCGTCGGATCGTGGTGCCTGGTAACAGACGAGCGCGTTCAACGACACCGAGCTCGTGCTCGACGCGCTCAGGAGGGCCATCGCGACCCGCAGGCCGACGCCCGGGCTCGTCCACCACTCGGACCGCGGCAGCACGTACGCGAGCGACGACTACCGTCGCACGCTCGAGCAGCACGAGCTGGTCGCGAGCATGAGCAGGAAGGGCGACTGCTGGGACAATGCCGTCGCGGAGAGCTTCTTCGCGACGCTACGCGCCGAATTGCTCGACCACGTCCGCATCGAGACGCGCGACGACGCCACGCGCGTCATCGGCGAGTACATCGAGGCCTTCTACAACCCCGTGAGAAGGCACTCGCACACCGACCACGTCAGTCCCATCGAGTTCGAATTGAGGTCCGCAGTCGCCGCACTCGCGGCATAGTTTGACGGTCCACCGAAGCGGGCGAAGATCACCTGAGTGCGGCGCAACGGATCAACCGAGACGCACTCTGGGGTTAGTGTCCTAAGGGGTCAGATCTTCCTGTTGCTTGACAGACGGGAGGGTAGGGCGCGTTCTCGGCGCACTCGCTCCGGGCGGGACTCGCGACCACTGCGCGCGCCGGCGTGCCCGAGCTCGACATCATGCGACGTAGAGATCGATTTGCTGGAGCAGCTGAGAGCGCAGATGGCCGCGTGATCAGATCAGCTTCGTTGTTCGCCGCGGACGGGACGAGTTGGCCGGCGTTGGAGCCTCTGCAACTGGTTGTGCAATGCGGCGGAAGCACGGATTCGCGAGAGTTCGCGTACTTCGATTCAAGCGTGGTTCCGCCGGGGCCATCCGGTCGGCATGGAGCGAACGGAAGCACCAACTCGGTCCCGGGTTGATGTGATCCGCCAAACGTGATCACGCGGCACGCGGCCTGCTTGTGCGTCGCGCGCCGCGACGCCGCGCGCGGCGAGGAGGCTCGATGACGCGTCGTTCCCGGTCCCGCTCGCTCCTGATCACGATCGTGGTCGTGATGCTCTCCTTCTTCCCCGCGCTCGCGTCGGCGCAGTCGCCCGAGCCGCTTCCCGCGCGCATCGATGCGGTGATCGAGCTCCCGGGCGCCGGACCGCCACGCTTCCTGAACGTTTCGGTCGATCTCGGCCGCGGTCCGTGGTCGATCGAGGGCTGCGTCTCGAGCGCGCGCGGTGCGTGCTCCGCGACCGCGCAGATCGCGCTCGACGACGCGGACCGCCGCGAGCTCGTCTCGCGGATCCAGCTCGCGCAGGCGCGCATGCGCTGCCCGCCCCCGCACTCGATGCCAGGCGATCCGACGTACACGATCACGACCCCGAGCACGTCGTGGGAGGGCGCGCTCCCCCGCGATCCCGCGCTGGTCCCCTCGCGCCTCGGCACGTGCGCCGGCGCCAATTCGCTCGCGTGGTTCCTCGTCGAGCGCTTCGGCGTCCCCAGCCTGTCCGCGCCTCAGGGCGGGCACTGAGGCGCCCGATAGAGAGGACCGCTGAGGAATGCGGGAATGCAGGAACGAGATCGCAGCCCTTCCTGCTGTTCCGGCCTCTTCGCCGAGCGTCTTCCTTCGCCTCGCGAAGCGCCTTCGCGAACGCGCTCCACATCACGGCGGAGGCGCGCATGTCGGCGAACGTCTCGCCGTGACGAAGGTCGAGCACGTACGTGGTGTCCTCGAGGATGTGCTGACCCGCGCCATGTCGCGGGTAATGTCGACGCGCCCGGCGTACCGCGTCTCCTGCACCTGTGCGCGCCGCGATCGCGAAGGCGGTCTTGTCGTACGCGCCGCCCTCGGGTGCGACGCGGGCAGCGCGCTCGACGGCGAGCTCGAAGTCGCGAGCGGTCGCGAACGTCGTATTCGCTACACGAGCCCCGTCTATGCGGCGAGAGTCTCGCTGCCCCTCCGGCTCGGGCCCTCAGAGCCCGATGATGTTCACGCCGCCCGGCACTCGGACCGGATGCGAGATCATCCAGGACCACGCACCGATGATCACGGGACGGATACGGTGCTGCCCGAGGTCGACGCGATCGCGATGGGTCGCAGGAGGCCAGTGCAGCAGTCCCCAGCTCGTCCGGTCCGACGAGCTGCCGAGACGCCGCGGCACCGGTTTACGAAAAAGCTCAACGAGCTGCTCGAGGGCATGGGGTTCGACCCGGGTCGGATCGGCCCGATGACGACCAACCTGGCCTGCCCGAACTGTCGCCCGCCAGTGGAGGCGCTGCCTGCGACGCTGCTCGGCGCACGCGACCGCGCGCTCCTGCTCGTCGGTTGGGCCGCAGCGTTACGACGTAGTGAGCTTGTGAGCCTGCAAGCTCATGAGCTGAGGTGGACGCCTGATCGCGTCGAGCTCCGCATCGGCGAGCGCGCGCTCACCGGTCGCAGCGTTGCGCGCATCGTTCAGCGCGCCGCGACTGCTGCGAACCTCGAAGGGGAGGGCAGGGCGTTTCGGGGCACTCGCTCCGCGCGGGGCTCGCCACGACCGCGGCGCGCGCCGACATGCCCGAGCTCGAAATAATGCGGCGCGGGCGCTGGAAGAGCTGCGCGGCGATGGAGCGATACGTTCGGTGACGCAACTCGGCGAGAAGAAGTGAGCGATGCGTGGCGGACCACGAGATGATCGCAACGAAGACGTTCGGATGCGGTGCGACGGTGTCGTGCACGAACGTCAACGTGCCGGTGCCGCCGGTCTGACTGCTCTCGAAGGTGCGCGCCTCGACATCGAAGATGAGCTGCTGGGTCGATCGCTGCCCCCGGTGTTCAGGTAGCTCGTGACCATCTCCCAGCGATCCGCGTCACACGCGACGGCGAGGTGATCGAGGAGGCGCGCGAAGAGGGCGTTCGGTCGAGCTGTGAGGACTTCTGCGACTGCGAGTGAGCGCGCGATCCTCGCGGAACCGCGCTTCCTCGATCGACGCGCGCAGATCGTCTTCAGCTTCGTGAGATCGCGGAACGCGATCCGCGCTTCTTGGACGCGCGCCCTCGCGCGCTCCGCGTAACGACGTCTTTTTTCGAGAGAGCCCGAGTCGTCCGAGAGCGCGACCGAGCGTCGAGGTACCAACTTCCACGCCCATCTCGACGTGGTACGCGTCGGTCAGTTCGGCGATCGTGGCGTCGGGTCACCGCGATGCCGCTGACCACCGCCGTGTCCGAGCGGCTCGAGGGAACTGCCCTCGCGGGCTTTCCGCATCAATCGATTCACAGTCGCGATGCCGAGCTTGAACACGTCGGCCGCTTCGTCCCAGCTCATCCCGTCGAGCACTGCGTCCACGATGCGGAGCCGCAGTGCGATCGGAATAGGTGCCGTCATCCGGTGGATAAAGATCAGTAGCAGACGGAGATCAGTAGCAGACGGAAAGCGGCGACTCGGCGATGCAGGCAGAGGCCGCATCGCAGCTCGCGGCGGCCGCGAAGCAGTCGGCCAGCGCCTCGTTCGTGGCGTCGCTGAAGTACGCCCACGCCTCCGGCGCGGCCTCGCTCGGCGCGAGGCACGCGGTCGCGCCGGTGCACACCGCGCAGTACGCGTCGCGCGCCGCGGTCGCGCTGGCGCTCGGCGTCGTCGTCCCCACGGCGGCCCATGCGCACGCGCGCACCGCGCTGGTCGCGAGATCGGAGAACGTCGCGCAAACGCCGCCCTCCATGCGATTGGCGCGGAGGCAGTCGTACACGCCACCAATTGCAGCCGCGCTCCCTGTCGCGCAGACGTCGCGATAGGTCTCGACCTCGCAGCGCCGACCAGGATCGGTCTCGGCCTCACCACAGAGCGCGATGTACGCGTCGGCGGCGGCCTCGCACGCGGCGATCGCGGGATCGGTGGCGGACGCGTCCGCCGCGGGCCGCGCATCGGCTGCCGTGGACGCGTCGAGCGCAGGGATGCCCGTGTTGCAGGCGAGCAGCGCGAGAGCGCCGCTGAGGAGGAACGACGAGCGAGCGAAGGACCGAAACGACGATGTGCTCATGCACCGGCGACGAGCAACCTCCGTGCCCCTCAGAATCGGGGCTCGATCTCGCTCCGTCGCCCAGCGCGCAGCGTGCTCGAGCAACGACGAGGCCGTGCACGCGATCGGCCGCGGCGTGTGACGAAGAGACCGCACTGTTGTGGTTTCCACAACATACAGGCTCGCTCGCACGGCGCGTTACGGTGAACGATCTGCGCGTCCCGTCGACGGCCGCATCGCTGCAGGATGCCTGTGTCTCAATCTGGTCATTGGAGCGGGCTTGCACGATTGTTGCTGCCGCGAGGCTGAGTGTCGCGAACCTCGTCAATTCAGCTGTTTCAGATCGTGGTGCACGCAAGTGGCCTATCCGAGCTACTCGCCCCCGGGATCGTTCGTCGGGCGTTGCTTGACGCTGGAGCCGATCCAGACACTGCCACTGTCGCTGATTACGCCAACGCATTGCAGAAGTTGCGCGCGAGATTCATCGCCTACATGTCCGAGGCCGAGGCGGATGACCGAGCAGACGATATCGCCAGGAGGCTAGGCCTTCCACCCGATAAGGAGCGGACGAAGAAGCTCAGGCGCGGGAGGTCCAATGGCTGAGCGACGCTCCTGCGCATGTGAGAAGATCGCAGGGCGTGCGCGCGACGCTCCGCGATCGGATCACGAGCACCGCCGCGGCCGCCGCGAGGAGGAGCGTTCCGACGATCGGCGCCGCCCGCACCAGTTCGAGCCACTCCACCGCGAGCGCTGCTCGATCGCGTGCGCGGCGAGGACTCGTCCTCCATGCGCGCGCGCGTGCTCGCGCTTGGCTCCAGCGTCTCGAACGCGTCCACCATCTCGTCGTCGTCGATCATCGCGCCTCCCTCGCTGGTCGGGCGCACCCGTGCGCGAGGGCGCGCTCGATCGCGACGCCGAGGGGCGCGCTGCTGGCGCTCGTGGCCGGGATGGGGTGAGCGCTGCCTCAGGGCGCGAGCGCGGAGAGGGATCGAGCGGGACGTCGAAGAGATGCAGGCGCCAGACGCGTCGCCCGCCGACGCACGCGAAGGCCAGTCGCGCTATGAGGGCACGCGTGGCGGAATCGGGATATCGCATCGCGTCCCTCGCGGGGGCGCCGCTTCGATCGGTGATCCCACGCACCGGAGAGACGCGGAGACCGTCGCGTTCTTTGGCCTGTGGGTCTGCTTTTCGCTCGACGAGCTCACATTCTGGCTACGAACTGGTCGATCCGCCGACGTGCGTTCGCGGCTTCGTGAGTTCGCACTCGCCGCGCGCTCTAACTCGTGAGCATCGCGCAGGCTGCGGAGCTCACCCGATCGAAGCGCACCCGCTCGACGCCGGATCACCCATGCGGGCGATGCGAGTCCGCTAAGTTCGCTTTAGCGGACCGCGCCGACGACGCGCTCGAGCGGCGCCGAGCTCTGCCTGCGCCGCGACAAGACCGATGCGGCAGGCGAGGGAAGGGTGGGTGCTCGCGATCGGCTTCGCGCGCGACGTCGAGCGTTGCCCGGTGCGCTCGCTTCGGGCGTGGCTCGACGCCGCGCAGCTCGAGTGCGGTCCTGTCTTCCGCTCGATCGATGGGGACACATGAGCGACCAGGGGCGAGCGAGAAGGTGGTCGTGCGCGTCGTCCAGCGCGCCGCTCGCGTCGCGCAGCTCGGGCGCGAGCTCTCTGCGCACTCGCTTCGTGCGGATTCATCACCGCAGCGCGACGGGCAGGGCACTCGCCCGTCTCGGGTCACAAGGATGGTCCCCAAACCGTTTGCTCGGACTACGCAGCCATGATCCGACGACCACACGCCGCGCACGAGCTTCTGCCTCCGCACGACGAGCCGATGCCGCGCGCGGTCCGCGCGTGCGTCGACGCGATGATCGCTAGGATCCCCGACGAGCCGGAGCAGGCGGTCCATCGCGACATCACCGTCGAGCTCCGGAGCATCCTGCGCGCGGACACGGCATCGTCGATGCTTCCGCTCTTCGTGCCCGAGCTCGGCTGGACCGTGGAGTACGCTCACATCTTTCCGAGCCCCGGGCCGACGACCAACGCGAAAGCGAGCATGGATGCGGCGCTCGCCGGCGTCGGGCTCCACGAGCTCTCCCCCGTCTTCCCGCTCCGCGACGACGTTACGAACCAACCGCTCTACTGCTCGGTCGAGACCCTCGCGGAGTGGGGTGCCTACCGCTACCGAGACGTGAGCGCCAAGTTGGACGTGGCCGGCCCGCAGATCGGCGTCGCGTTCGCCGATCGCGGCACGACGCTCGGGTACATCGGGTTCGGCAGCTTCACCGACGAATTCGCCCCCTGGTCGGCGACCGCTCTCCGCGCTGTGATCCCCGCCCTCCGGGCGCGCCTCGCGGTCGATCTCCGGATCCGTGAGGCGCGTGTTCTGGCGGCGGCGCTCGAGGCCGCGCTCGATCTCGTGGAGGTCCCGGCGTTCGTGCTCTTGGCGACGGCCCACCTCGTCCACGCGAACGCGCTGGGTCGGCTCTGGCGCGATCGGGACCCGCAGGGGCTTCGCGAGGCGATCGACGCGAGCATCGCCGGCGCGGCCGACGCTCCGCTCGCCATCGACCGCCGGCGTGTGCCCGGCATGCCCGACGTCGTCGTCGCCGTCCAGCGCCGCGCCCGCTCGCGCGCGCTCCTCGAGCGCTTCGCGCACGATCACCGGCTCACGCGACGCGAGATCGAGGTCCTCGAGCAGATCGCCGCAGGCCACTCGAACAAGACGATCGCCTCGAACCTCACCTGCACCGTGAAGAACGTCGAGCAGTTCGTCAGCTCGCTCTTCGCAAGACCGGCTGCGCCTCGCGGACCGAGCTCGTCGCCCGCCTGCACGACGAGCGTTGAAGAGACCGCGGCGCCTGAGCTCCCGAATCGATCCGCCTACCCCTCCTGGGCGCCCGTGCCACGGATCGGTCAGGAGATCTGCGCGCCGTCATCGTCTCGGCGCTCGCCGCGATCACGCTCGGTGCAGGCGCCTACGGCGCCGCGCTCGGCCTGTGGCGCGCGCCGGAGCAGGCGCTCTACTCCGCGATCAAGCTGCCGCTGCTCTTCGTCGCGGTCGCGGCGTGCACGATCGGATCGAGCGCGATGCTCGCGATGCTGCTGCGGGCGCGGCTCTCGCTCGCCCAGACCACGGTCTGCGTCCTGCTCGCGTTCGCGGTCACCTCCGCGATCCCGACGCGGGCACGAGCGAGCCCGACGGCGGCGAGCCATCGAACGACGCGAGCGCCGACTCGGGCACGAACACAAACGTCGACGGCGGCGGCGGCACGACGACGACGAGCGGCTGCGCGTGCCGCGCGGCGGGTTACCGCGACACGGACAGCACTGGCGCGGCGGTCCTCGCGCTGCGCGTGGCGCTCGCGCTGGCACGCCGCCGCCGCTTCCCGCACGGATGACGGCACATCTCGACGGGGTCGGCGAGCCCCGGCCCCGTCGAGACTCCCACGCACGCGTGATGGACCGCTTCCGATCGCGGCCGGCGCCGATCCGCTCGACGAGCGCGTCGTCGAGCCGCGCGAGCGCGTCGGGCAGGAGGAGCCGCATCGCCGATGGGTTCGTGAGCCCGCGCATCGCGCGCGTCTCGCGCGTCGAGGCCAGCGGTCGGCCGCTGTGCGCCAGCGGTCGCGCGGTCGCCTTCAGTCGCGCGCGAGCTCGGAGCTCGCGTGAGTGACCACGTCCTCGCCGATCGCCGCGCTGATCTGGAGCACGATCGCCGGCGTCGTGCCGCGGTTGCGGAGCGTCGCGGTCGTCTCGCCCCGCGGGACGACGAAGAGCGAGCGCGCCGCCATCACCGGCAGCTCGGCGCCCGCGATCACCGGCGCCACCTCGCCCTCGATCACGAAGAAGGCCTCGTCGCGCATCGAGTGCGCGTGCTCGGGCGCGATGCGCTCGCCGGGCGGGAGCTCGACGAGATCGACGCGGAGCGGCGAGGCCGCGTCGTCGAGCAGCGAGCGCACCCACCCGAGCGGCTCTCCGGTCGACGTGCGGATCGCGCGGGTGGCGACGAGCTCCGCGGGCATGACGACGAACGGCCTCACCATCTCGCGCACTCCCGCCCTTCGCGGGCGCAGCGGAGCGCGAGCTGCTCCGCGAAGAGCGAGACCGGATGCAGCGTCTCGCCCATCCCCTCGCCCTCGACGAAGTCCTCGGGATCGCCCTGATCGAGCGCGGCCCACGTGCGGTTCGAGAAGCTCTCGGGGCAGAGGCGCGCGTCCGCCCCGTCGGCCGCCGAGGATCCGATCAGATAGCCGAGCCCCCACTGCGCGCTCTCGACCGCGCAGCCATCCGAGCTCGCGTGGTTCGCGATCACCCGCGTCCGCCAGAACACGTGCTGGGTCGCGGTGAACCCCGCGCCGGTCGACGTGGTGCCCCGGTTGACGGCCTGCAGCCAGCCGCGATCGAGCTCCACGCCGTCGTAGAGGTTCGCGTTCGCGAGGAAGCGGTGCGCGTCGTCGCTGTAGCGGCTGTCGATCACCCGCGCGCGCAGGAGCACGTTGCCGCTCGCGGCCTGGTTCACGATGAAGCCGTGCCGCGCGTGCTCGGCGCTCGAGTCGACGATCAGCACGTCGTGCCCCTGGAGCTCGAAGAGGTACCCGTTGCCGCCGCCCCCGCGGTACTGCGGGAAGCCCCAGTGCAGTCCTCGATCCCGAGCCCCATCACGAGGTTTTTCGGCGTGTGGAAGCGCGCCCACTCGCGCTCGTCACGGAAGCGGAGCACCTCGCACACCAGCTCCTCGAAAGTCGTCGTCATCGCGCGACGATACCGGGAAGCCGAGGCGCGAGCCTGCGTACGGTGCTGAGCTGATCGATCATGACCTCGTCATCGCGATGCGGCATGAGGCGAGTGGTCCGTAACTTCGCGAGAGCGATTGATCGAGTCGTGGTAGCTCAGCCCGACTCCGACGGGATCGTTGCTGGCACCGTCAGCTCCGTCGCGACCGGGCTGGACGTACCCGCGTCGGCCGTGCTCCGTGGAGATCAGCTGCTCGTCACGCTCACGCAATTCGACAGTCTCTTCATGCCGGACGCGGCCGGCCCTCCCGAGCTTCCCTTCTGCGTCGGCTCGGCTCGGCCTTGAGTCAAGGTCGGTGCACCCGGATGGACGCTCTGATCGACAATGACGCTGGCGTGTCCGATGGACACGCCAGCGTCGTCGATGGGGACCGATGCCGGCCCGGCGTGCGCCGTCCACGCCGCGATGATGCGGTCCACACCGAGGCGATCACCACGCTGCGCGACGCGCCGCCGATCGAGCCCGGCGTTTCGACCGAGCGCCTGCGCCGCTCGATCGCGTCGTGAGCGCACAGCGCGACGCTCACGCGAGCAGCGCGTCGAGCTCGGCTCCCGAGCCGCCGCCTCTCTGAGCCAACCGGCTCGACCACGGGTAACTCACAGGCGCACCGGGACGCGCGACACGCGGGCGTCCGCGTTGGCACGCTTCGCGCTGCGCACCTCGCCCGCGCGCGCCGGTAGGCGCTCGCGGGAGGTTTGCTTGCTTCGCTCCACTCTTCTCGCGCTCGCGATCTCGATCGGCGCCGCGTCGTCCGCAGAGGCGCAGGACTGCTGCCACGGACCAGAGGCGGCGATCGGCGTCGCGATCGGCGTCGCCGGCCTCGCGGCGAACGCGACTTTCGTCGTCGCCGACATCGCGTACGCGGATCGCTGGCTGCAGCCCGAGTGGTCGATCACGCAACTCGTGTTCGGCGTGCTCGAGCTCGCGGGCGCGGTGCCGTTCTTCTACTTCGGCGCGCGGTCACCCGACCCCGAGATCTACCTCGGCGTCGGCGCCGCAATGACCGCGTTCGGCGCGTTCTTCGTCGCGCACGCGATCGTGAGCCTCGTGCTCCACCGCCCCGAGCCCGCGCTCCCGCGCGTGTCGCTCGCGCCGACCGCAGGCGGCGCGCACCTTGCGATCAGCGGCAGCTTCTGAGAGCGGTCGCGAGGAGCGCTCGATTCCTCAGCCCGACCGTGTACGACTGAAGCAGCAGGATCGTAAGCGTCGCGGCATCAACTGGACGTTTCGCGTCGCCGACGCCCGGCGCGTCTTCCGATACGCCGGGCTCGTTACGTCACGGTCGAGACACTAGTGTCCCGACCGCGACGCGGTGATCACGTCGGCCCTTGCGCCGCGATCGGGAGTCTGATCTACAGCGGTCTGTGAAGCCGACTGCGAGGTTCACAGGGCTGGAGCTGTCCGAGGCAGACCGCGAGCTCCTTCGCGCGAGGGGGCGCGGTAGCCATCGGGAGCGACTCACGGCCCGCCAGTGGCGTCGGATCCGCACGCTGCTTCTCCTCGACGAGGGCATGTCGGTCCGAGCCACGGCGATCGCAGTCGGGGGTTACCCGCGAGAGGTTTCGCGTGTCGCCAAGCGCTATGCGGAGCGAGGTCTGGACGCGGCGTTGTCTGATGACCCGCGTCCGCACCCGGAGCGGAAGCTCGACAGCGCGCAGGAGGCCGCGATCGTCGCGATGGGCGGAGTTCTCGTTGGGGCCATGCTTGTCATAGAGGTAGTACCACCCGGACGAGGGGGGCATGCGCTCATTGGCGAGCATGTCCGCGAAGGGCACCACCTCCGACGGCAGGGACCAGCCCAACACTTCCTCCAGCGGCGCGAAGCTTTCCACGGGCTCCTCTCCCAGGACACTGACGAGCTGGGCGGCATGGCCTCGCTGTGACTCCTTCATCTTCTTGGTCGTCTTCTTCGCAGCCGCCATACGCATGGCCTCCCCTCGACTGCCGTCGCGGACTCCACGGGAGTCGGCGCACCAAGCTAGCCGCTCCTCTACCCTGTCCGGATGGTCACCGCGTCAGTGCGCGGGTTCGGTCCCCGCGGGTGCCGTGCGGATGTTCTCGATATCGAACTGACTGAACGTCACGCTCGAGCGCCGGTTGAGCTGCTGGGTCGCAGAGTGCTGTTCGAAGTCGAACGCGATCGTGCCCTCGCAGCGGCGCCCGGCCGTCGGCCCGCTGGTCGGGGCGTACGTCACCCGCGCGGTGCCATGACCGGGCCCACCCAGCATCGGCCGCGTGGCGTGGACGTCCGTGAAGGTCACCTCCTCCAGCGACGCGAGGCCCACGTCCGCGTCGGTCAGGGGCACGCCGCAGAGCCCGCTCAACACCTCGCCGGTGCGCACGGCCGCAAAGAGATCTCCCTGAAGCATGCCGGAGCCCACTGACACATCGCATCCCATCGCCCCGAACGCCACACAGACCGTGCAAAGCAACCTACGCATCGCCCACAGACCTCCGGCCCGAATAGAGGCTCCGATCTTCACGCCACCTCCAGTGCGGCGTGCCGCCGTCGCCGATGTGATGTGCTGACGTCCGTCGAGCGTACGCGCACGATGTGGTGCCGCCGAGCAAGCTCCGAGCCGTGCTGCGCAAAACGCGGCTCCGACGATGTCATCGTCGGCAGCTTCAGCGGCGCCGCCGTCGCGAGACGACGTGTTGCGCCCGCGCAACGTTCGAGCCCCCGCATGGTCCGCATAGTCTCTTCGGCTCCTCGATGAGCGGCTGACCGCAGCAGCCCGCCAACGCTGTTGTCGCGTGGTCCACACATTTGCGGACGAGGTCCGCGCGGCGGTGCGGGAGCCGTACCGCAAGGTTGCCCGGTCGACGGCCGCGGCGAACTGCGCTCCCGGATCCTGCCGGCCGGCGCCGAATGCAGCGACAGGTCTCGCAGCGCCTCGTCCGCGAGCTTCTTGATGCGCCGCACCGCGACCATGTCCTCTGGCGACATGAGCATCAGCATCGACGACTGCGTCTTGCGCCTTCCACGCATGCCGCATGTAAAATCACGCCGCGCGGGTGCGGTCGATCCACGGACCACGGTCCCCGGGCTCGACCGCAGCCGTGCGACGCCCGGTGACGTTCGTGTGGGACGTCTTCCCGCACATCGAACCGTCGTAATCGGCTCGCCGGTGACCCGCGCTTCGAGCTCGGTTCGTCCCCGTGTACGCGCCGACTCAACGCAGAGCGCACGTCGCGACGCTCGCGGTCGTCCCGGGGGGCTCGCGTCGAGCATGTGACCGTCGGCGTCGACGCGACCGCACGCATCGATACACGTCGAACGTCTCGAGCACGATCTGCGCGGCGATTCCACGCGCTGACTTCGTGCCGCAGAGTCGCGAGATCGCCGATACGGCGTCGGCCGAGGCACTCGCGGACGACGAGGCTCACCTCCATCTCGGCGGCGTTGAGCCAGCTCGCGTGCTTCGGCGTGAAGTGCACCATGAAGCGCCGCCATAGCGCACGGCCCTGCTCAGGTTGTCGACGACCAGATGAATCGTGCGAGCGCGTTTGTAGCGGCGCGCGATCCGCTTCAGCGCTTTCGCGAACGATGGGCCGGCGCGATCGCGCGTGGCGTCGCCCGGTCAGAGCTTCGATGATGCAGAAGATGTTCGCTGTTCCGCGCCGCACGTACTCGTAGTCGACGCGCGCGATCTTGCCCGGCGACATGGCCGTCCCGTCTCGCGCCGCATCGCGCAGCGGCACAGGGCGCTCGTCCAGGCACACGACGGGCTCTCGTTCGTCGTGCTTGCGTGCGTACAGCTCGAGCACGTCCTCCATCCGATCGATGAACTCGTCATCGACGGCGGGGACGCACCACATTTTTTTTCCCGCCACGGCTTGAGGCCGTGGCTCGCGAGCGTGACCCGGACCGTCTCGCGACCGATCTCGTCGACGACACCTCGCTTCACGACTTGTTCGGCGATGAGCCGCACGGTCCATCGCGCGTGCCCTTCGGGCGGTGGGCCGCAGACCATCGCGACGATCGACGCCCTCTTCTCAAGCGCGTCCATGAGTTCTGCGACCGTCGCGTCGGGCATCTCGGTCACGATCTCGACGCGGTACTCGAGGTCACCGACGCGCCCCTCGATGGGCCCCGTCGGCGTCATGTCGCATACGGAGAGCACGCTGTTGAACGAACCGAAGGGATCGGGCTCGCGCACGTCGTTCTCGGGATCGGGGGGATCCACGTGGTGCCGTCGACGATGAACTTGTAGAGGTGGCGACCGATCGGCTCGACGAGGTGGGTGGCGCTCCAGGTGCCGCTGCCGTCGTTCACGAGCTCGAGCGCGCCCGACTCGGGCGTGTCGGGCCACGTGCCGCTCGCATCCGCGAGGAAGCTGCCGCTCAGCCACACGCTCGTCGCGCCGGGCTG
Source organism: Sandaracinus amylolyticus (assembly GCF_021631985.1). GTDB lineage: Bacteria > Myxococcota_A > Polyangia > Polyangiales > Sandaracinaceae > Sandaracinus > Sandaracinus amylolyticus_A. The sequence continues at coordinate 202,073 of NZ_CP070226.1, forward strand.
GTGCAACGTGAACGTGATCTCGTTGCACGGAGGAGGAGGCGGCGGCGGCGGGCCCGCGTCTTCGTCGGGCAGCGGCACCTCTCCGTCGCCGCACGACGCGCCGTCACTCGCGCCTCCGTCGCCGCGGCACGGTGGACGGAACAGTGGGCTCGGTGAGCCGTCGCGGCGGTACCCTGGGCCCGCATCCACGTCGAGCGAGCCGGGGTCCGAGGCGCAAGCCGTCACGAACAAGAGAAGCGATGCGGAAACGGCAATGAAGCGGCGCGACATGGGCGAATCCTCCCGTCGTTCGCGCGCGTTTTCAAGGCGTCACGCAGAGATGGGTGTCGCGAAGAGGTACATAGATCACGTCTATGGCTCGGATGTCGACTTGATATGAGCGTGATGGGCGCACGATCGGCAGCATGACCATCGACGATGGAGGTCCGATCGATGCGGCGATCCGAAACGTCTCTTCTCTTCGCTTCCTGCCTGATCGTGGCGAGCGGCTGCTACGCGAGCAACGATGGCACAAGCGGCCGTGGCACGAGCGACCATGGCACGAGCGACCACGGCCCTGCGCTCGCGACCGTCGACCTCGCGTGCGCGCCGAGCGCGCTCGACGTCGCGTGGGTGAGCGTCGATGCACCGCTGCACTTCCACCCGGCCTCGCTCGAGGTCGCGCCCGGCGACGCGCTGCTGATGCGGCGCAGCAACTTCGGGAGCGATGTGCTGCGCATGGGCGACGGCGCGTTCGTCGCAAGCACGGACACGCCGCCCACCGACGGAGCTTGGTCGCGCACGATCGACGTCGATCCCACGACGCGCGCAGTGCACGTGCACGACGTCGCGAGCGGCGCACTCGTGCGCACGATCGAGCCCGGCGGATCGGGTGGAGATGCGTGGTGGGGCGAGACGCACGCGGTGCTGAGCGACGACGGTGCGCGCGCGCTCGTGCTCGACTGCGACCATGCCCACGACGCGCGCCGCACACGCCTGCGCGGCGTAGAAATCGCGAGCGGCGCGACGCTCGACGTGGACGTTCCCTTCCCATGTAGCGAGTTCTGGCCTCGGCGCACCGAGCTCCACGCGATCGAGGGTGGCGCGGTGGCCCTGCTGGTCGCGATGCGCCCGTCGAGCGCGCCCTTGGTTGACGATGGGAGCGTGCGCGCGGAGCTCGTGGTGCGGGTCGATCTCGCGCGCGGCGAGGTGCGGACCGTCGATGCCGTGGGTGATGCGCCCCGGATGGTCGAGCTCGATCTCGGCTTCGACGTGCTCGGCGCGGCGATCTCCGACGACGAGCGCGTGCTCGCAGTCACGGCGCGCGATGGGCTCCTGCGGCGCTTCGACACGACGACACTCGCCGAGATCGCGGGAGCGACCGAGGTCGGGGTCCACGTCGCGAACCCGTTCTCGTACGTGCCCAGCGTCGAATCGCCGGTCGCGATCTCGCACCAGGGCACTTGGCTCGCACACATGGACGCCGGAGGCGCAATCGTGGTGCGGGACGCGGCGAGCGGCGCGATCGCAGCGCGCCTCGCGATGCCCTTCGACGCGACGCGCGAGGACGTCGCGGCGCTCGGCCCTCCCGCGGCCATGGCGTTGCGCTTCGTGGACGACGGGCTCTTGCTCGCGACATCGATTGGCGTGGCGCGCTTCGCGTGCGATGGGGTTGCGCGCGAGGTCGCGCGACCGAGCGGCGCGCTCGAGGTGCGCGCGAGCGGGCCGGATGTCGTGCGCACTGGTGAGAGGGCGCGTCTCCGCGCGGACCTCGCGGGCGCATCGAGCCCGGTGGTGCGCGCGGTGTGGGTCGACGGCGAGAGCGCCGCGGCGTTCGGCGCGATCGGCCCCGACGTGGAGGTGTGGATGTGGGCGCCAGGCACGCGCGACCTCGAGATCGTGGTCGACGACGGCGTGCGCACGGCGCGCGATGCGATGCGCCTCGAGGTGCTTCCGAACTGAAGGACTCGGACTCTCGCGGGTGAGAGCAGACGTCTTCGGAGTTCGAAAGCATGGCGCCCGCGTCTGACGGGGGGCGAGAACTCGAGCGCTCTCCGCTGGTTCCGGTGCGACCCGACAGCGCGAGCGACGCGCGAATCGTGCTCCAGGCCATTGCCGAGGATCCGGTGATGGCATGGTTTAGCGTCTGGATCGTTCCAGCTCGGGCCCTCGGATCGGAACCCCGGACATTGGCTGCAGCGCTCGGCCCGGGGGTGGTCCGCGAAGCGCAGGCGGACGGGAGCGGAGCCGTCGAGGTCATTGGCAACAGCGGCCACGGGTGTGATCCACCCGAATCGTGGGTGCGCATCGAACGTCATGGCGCGTGGCTCGTGCGCATCGAGCTCGAAAGCTATGCGAGCGGTGAAGCGGACTATCGAGAGCGTGTCGAGCGCTGGCGTACGGCACTTCGGGAGTTGGTTCGCCCGAGTGACCTCACTCCTTGACGTTCTGGATGAGAGAGATGAGCTCCAATGAAGGTCGTGCCGAAGGATCACTACGCCTGGAGGCTCCCACTCGCTGGTATGAATCGGCACCATGGGCGGCGACGCGCGGCGGATTTATCCGTGCGCCGTCTTCCAAGAAATCTCATTGCGCCGGTCATCTTTCGCATCGCCGAGCTCGCATCGGAACGCCGTGGCGCCCCCTTGCGCATGCGTAGGTGCTCGTGGCTCGGATTCGTCGCATGCGTGCTAGTGCTTTCCGCCGCAGACGCGAGCGCGCAGCAGGATCCATTGCACGCGCGAGTGATCGCGTTCGCGACGGCGCGGTGGGGCGCCTGCTCCGCACGCGCGGTCCGAAGCGATCAGGCGCGCGACGGGATCGATATCGACCTCGAGTCGACGGGAGACGGCAACGCGATTGCGCTGGTCCGTACGCCCTGTCACGCCGAGCGTGATGGCGCTTACACCCTGAACTCGACGCTGCTCGAGGTTCGTGGGGACAGCGTCACCCCGATCTCGATCGCGAGCGAAGACACCGAGGCCGTTCCCGACGGGACGGTCTACAACGCGTCGCTGGGTTGCAGGAACGGCGCGATCGAACTCGTGACCGGCGCTCGCGACAGCAACATCGGCGACGTTGGGTGGGAAGCGACGTATCGATGGGACGGCAGAAGCTTCGTGCTTTTCGAGCGGCGGTCGCGCGAAGGCGGTTCGCATCCACCGGATGACGTCGGCGAGTACCCGATCGTCGAGCCGGCCGCTCGCGCGTGCTTTCCGGAGATCGGAGTCGCGTCGCCTGGGCGCGCCCGATTGCGCGTGGTCCGCCCCGGTGGACAGCGATTCGTCGATTTCGCGATCCACGACGCCGGTTGCGCGGTCGGCAGCAGAGACACGCTGCGATGTGAGGGCGACGTGGAGTACGGCGTCGTGAGCGCCGCCCGTCACTGGGTCGTGCTCAGACTCGACGGCTCGCACGAGCGGGAAATCGCCCGCGTGCGGCGCAGCTGCGCGCTCTGACGCACCGCTTGAGACAGACGTCGCGCTGGGCTGTCGCCCACGTCGACCCGGGTCTTTATCAAGCGTGGTCAGCCTTGAGCTTTCTGTACTTTCTTCGGGATGCCCGCGCTGGCGCTCGTGGTTGGATCACGCGCGTTCGACACTCGCAGCGCGCGATGGTCGAGGACGATCGGGCGACACACGTGCGTTCGTCGTAGCGAAGCTCGCCGCGCTCACGTCTGCTCGCCGATCGCCTCGCGCTTCACTCCGCGACGCTGTCGAGCACGTTGAGGACGAGCCGCCCCGCCCACTACGCGTGTCGATGGACCCTTCGTTTTGACGAACGAATCGGCGGCTCCCACCCTCGCGCCAATGATCGAGCGAGACGCCGTACGGCGCATCCAGGTGGCGTACCCAAAGATCTGGCACGCCTGTCATCGTCATCCCTCCGCGGCGGCGCGTGGCGGCGGCCTCACGGAGCGGCAGGGCACTGTCCTCGTGCACCTCGCCGACGGCGCGCTCTCGCGCCCGGCGGACCTCGCGCGCCATCTCGGCATCGCACCGAGCACGCTGAGCGAGGCGATCGATCAGCTCGTCGAGCGGGGCATGGTCGAGCGGCGGCGCCACACCGACGATCGCCGGCGCACCGATTTCGAGGTCACGGAGGTAGGGCACCGCGCCGTCGAGGAGGGCTCCCCGCTCGACCCCGCGCGCCTCCGCGCCGCGCTCGCGTGGCTCTCCGCCGAGGAGCGCGCGCGCGCCGTCGAGGGCCTCACGCTGCTCGCCGACGCCTGCACCACGCTCGGCGGCGAGGAGGATCACTCATGAAGTTCGCGGGACGCGTCGCGCTCGCCGTGCTCGCGCTCATCACGCTCCCGCTCTGCGCGCTCTGGATCGCGGGCGCCGCCCTCCCGCGCGAGCACACAGTGCGTGTGACGCGCGCGGTCGCCGCGCCACCCGAGCGCGCCTGGACCGCGATCACCGACGTCGAGCACGCGAGCGCATGGCGTCACCTCGATCGCGTCGAGCTCCTCTCCCGCGCGCCGCTCCGCTGGCGCGAGCACGGCGAGGACGGCGAGCTCGCCTTCATCGAGGACGCCGCTGCGCGCGAGGAAGGCCGCCGCTTCGTGGCGCGCATCGACGATACCGAGGAGCGAGCCTTCGGCGGTAGCTGGACCTACCTCGTTGAGGCGGAGGGCGAGGGCGCGCGCGTCACGATCATCGAGGAAGGCTGGATCGAGCCGGCGATCTTCCGGACGCTCGCGCGCTGGGTGTGGGGCCACGAGGCGAGCGCACGCGCGTACCTCGATGCGCTCGAGGCGCACCTCTCGGAATGACTCTCGCGCTGCGGTCTTCCGACCGACATCTCGTGGAACGCTGCTCCGAACGAAGCAGATCCAACGCAGCGGCGCGCACTCGAGTGCCGACGCGGCGATGGGCTCGACGCCGAGGTGGCCGACGAGACCCGCGACAAGGTTGATGCCGAAGTAGAGGACCAAACCGTCGAACGAAATCGGCATCAGGACGACGAGGCCCGACCCAGAGCGAGTCGAAGCCGAGGACCTCGAGCGGATGGAGCACGAATAGCGTGAGCGGCTTCGGGCGCTCATGCTCGTGATGGATACGGTGCACGCAGGCGTAGATCGCGCCTGTGCTCCCGACAACCGAGCGCACGCGAGCGATGAGTCGCCCTCCGTCGCGCTGGAAGCACGGCGAAGCAAGCCGCTCGCGATGTCGGAGATTCTCGTGCTCGTTCTCAGATGGCGTTGCGTTGGCCCGCTGACAACAACGCTGCACATGCGACGCTGCGTCGATGAGATCGTACGTACGACGTTCGTGCACGCTGTCGGGCTGTAGCTTATCTAGTTAATGTGGGCCGCAGCTCCGACCCGTGCGTCGGTTTGCACGCCGCACACTCCGCGCAGGCCGTTGGATCCCCAACCGCTGCCCGAGAAGCCTCGGCGCAAGGAGACCCTCGCGTGTCCGCACATCGGCTGACCTCGAAGACGATCGACGACGAAGCCGCGCTCCGGGCGCTCATCGGAGGTGAGCCGACCGAGCTCGTGCGCTCGAAGATCGCATCGCGTCTCAACCCGCTGACGCGCCGATTCATCGAGCGCTCTCCGTTCGTGTGCCTCGCCACCGCGGCGGCGGACGGCAGCTGCGACGTCAGCCCGCGCGGCGATCCGACGGGGTTCGTCCGCATCCTCGACGACGCGACGCTGCTGCTGCCCGAGCGACCCGGAAATCGCATCGCTGACTCGCTGCGCAACATCCTCTCAAACCCGCACGTCGGCTTGCTCTTCGTCATCCCCGGAGTCGTCGATTCGTTCCGCGTCGATGGCCGCGCGACGCTCACCGACGACCCCGAGCTGCTCGCCCCGTGCGCCGTTGAGGGCAAGGCGCCGAAGCTCGGGATCCTCGTCGACATCGAGCACGCATACACGCAGTGCGGCAAGGCGTTCATCCGCTCGGCGCTCTGGGATCCCGCGCGCTTCGTCGATCGCGGGGAGCTCCCAACCAACGGCGAGATCCACGCGGTGCTCGCGGGCGGGGACTTCGACGCGTGCGCGTACGACGAAGCGCGCGCGGCGCGCTACGCGCGGCGCGAAGGATTCTACTGAGCGGGCCTTCAGCAGAGCTTGTATCTACTCCACCGGCCGAGCTCGCGACGTGGTAGGGCGGCCGGTCAGCGGTTCGGGAGAGGGTCGCCGTGGAGAGCTTGGGCATCGTCCCCGTCTCTCTGAGATTGACGCCCTCAACCGAGGTGGGGCAGGTCCTTGGCGCGGAGCAGCCTCTGCAGGCCCCGTCGATCGAAGATGGTGGTCACGTACTTCATGCGCGCACCGCAGGGGCATGCGAGCACGTCCAGGTCGAGGCCGTGCTTCATGAGGGCGCAGAAGGTGGCGTTCTTGGGCCGCGGTCCGAGGCCATCGTCGGGTCTCGGTATCACGCGAGGGCGCCAAGCGGCATGGGATGCGAGCACGCCGCGGTGAATCACCTGATGGGTGTTCGGCCGAGGCACGAGGGAGCACAGTCGCTCGAGGAAGGTGTCGGCGCTCATGGTGAGCCAGCGGGTGCCGTCTCTCCACGGGGTCTTGAGCTCGAGGGCCACCTGTTCGGCCGGCAGCAAGCGCAAGCGCCGGTCGGCCAGCGGTGGTCGGAGCAGGTAACGGCAGAGGTGCTCGAGGCGCTCTCGGTCCTCGGCGCGCACCTCGGTGGTGGCGTCGAGGTCGAAGCCGTCAATGCGCGCCTTGCGGCGCAAGGCGTGGTCGGGCGCGAAGTCGTGGTCCGGGGCGTGGGCGATGGCGCCGCGTCGTGCGGCGGAGCGGGCGAAGGCGGCGCAGAGGACGCGCTCGGAGTCGTCGAGGTCTGCGTCGAGGGCGCGTCGCTCGCACAGGCGCGTGATTCGCTCGGCGATGCGGGAGGTGAGCACGTGCAGCTCGTCGCGAGTCGGAGCGGCGAGCGCGGTGAAACTTCCGCGGGCGTCGTACACGCCGTCGAGTGCCAGAATGTGGAAGTGCACGTTGAGGGCGAGGTCGCTGCCGAAACGCTGCACCACGGTGATGCTGCCGGTGCGCCCGCACTCGATGCCGAGGTCGCGAGCGCGCTCGCGGTAGAAGCCCTCGATGGCGCGGGCCGCCACGCTGAGCACAGCGAGCGTGAGGTCGTGGTGATAGGCCAGCGAAACCCGAAGCGCGAAGGGCAGCGAGAGCACCCACTGGCGGATGCGCACCCGAGGGAGCACCGAGCGCACCCAGTGCCGCGCGGTCTCGGTCATGCGGCGGCCGAGGCACCGCGGGCAGAAGCCTCGCCCCTTGCACGAAAGGCCCACGAGGCGGTCGTGGCCGCAAGCGCTGCACGCGAAACGAACCGCGCCGCGGGCCAGTACGCCGCACTCGAGGTAGCCGCGCAGCTCGTCCACCACGAAGCCCGGCATCGGCGCGTCCGCCTCGGCGCGCCGCGCCAGGAACGTCTCGAGGTGCTCGCGCACGATGCGGTGCAGCACCGTCGCAGGCGGGTCTGCCGGCGAGGTGTCGAGGCGAGCGCGCCGCGCCGAGAGCACGCCGCCGAGAGCAAGCGGCGGTGCCGGAGCGCCGAACGCGATTCATGAGCAATTCTGGGCCTCGCCTGGCGGAGCTGGCGGCGGAGAGGTGGCGGGCCGTCATCCCCGCACGAGGCACGAGCGTAGCTCGCGCGCGTTCGCCGAGAGCTCGGCGGGGGCGTCGCTCGGATGGCGGAGC